>CAZFZD010000030.1:0-10796 GCA_964522895.1 Candidatus Woesearchaeota archaeon
ATGAATCAGGAAGCCATATCCTCAACACGAGGTGTTAGGGTATGAGTAGTTCACTGACTGGCTTATTGTTACTTTATATTATGCCCTATATCATTCTGCATTAGCATTGATAACAAATAAGAATTATTCATCAAAAAACCATTATGCAACTATCCTTCTCTTAATCAAAGAATATTCGATAACAAAAAATGAAGCTAACTTATTAAATGAACTTTCAATCAGCAAAGAAGATGCAGAACTTTATACTAGCCTTAAAAATGAAAGACATGATGCTAGTTATTCATCTGGAATAAAATTTACTTCAAAAATGATAGACAACTATGAAGATAAAGTTAAAGAATTTATAAATAAAACACAGGAAATACTAGAAGTATTGTAAATGCCCCAACTGCAGTATTCAACCCAAAAGTGAATTGTTCCGAAAACCTTATATATGTTGCATTATATACAACGATTGATGCAAAAAATGCAACAATTAAAAGGGAAAGAAATGGAAATACTGAGCTTTTTCTACTTAAATAAAAAAGGATATGTAAGACAGATAAATAGGGAATTAAAAGTTTCTGAGCATACTTTATTGAAATACTTAGAAAGCCTTGAAAAAAAAGATGCACTCATTATCAAAAAAGAAGGCAACCTAAAAATATTTCTTGCTAATCAAAAAAGCTTTATCATAAAAACTATTTTCTCTTATTTTGATCTTCAAAGGATGGAAAAGCTTGAACTAAGAAGAAGAAAAGCAATAAAATCTGCTTTAAAAGAATTAATGAAAAAAAAGATTCCTTATTTTGTGATTCTTTTCGGATCAAGTGCAAAGAACAATTATTCAAATGAAAGCGATATTGACATTATCTCGGTATTTGAATCTACTGAAAAAGCAATTCTTAAATCAATAAGAGAAATACAGAACAAAGTAAAGGCAGAAACTGACATAACAACAAATATAATACCTATGGGAATAAAAGAATTTCTTAAAGAAAAAAAATCAAAACAAAATTTTGCCCTCCAGGATGCACTAGAATCAGGATATCCTATTTTTGGTAACTTGCTTTTTTATGCAGTGATGCAGGAAGACTAAATCTTTCAAGATTTCCGAAAATATGTTTACAAATCCGAACAAGATATTATAAAGATGTTTAACTGAATTTCAAAATATGCCTAAAAAACAAAAATGGGAAGATTGGATTAACAATCAAAAAACAATGGAAAAGAATTTCACACGATTCTTGAAGTTAGGAATTATTCGACAAGGAACAAGTGAAAATGAAGCAAAGGGACACTTAACCAAAGCCAAGAGAAATTTATTATTCTCCTATCAAATAACTAACAAGTTGGGCGGTTTTTTTGAATGGGCAATCATAAGTTATTATTATGCAGTATATCAAGCAGCACTTGCATTATGTGCTATAAAAGGATTTAAAACAAAAAGCCATTTGGCGACAATCTGTATACTAATCAAATATTTCTTTCCAAAACATATTACAAGCAGTGACTTAAAAAAATTATCTGAGAAAAAATTATTAAAGGAAGATTTACAAGAATTTGTTGAATTAAAAGCTTATAGAGAAAATGCTACTTATTCCATATCTCTTGAATATGAAAAAAGACTAACATCTTTTTTGGGACGAAATGCAATCGATTTTGTAAATAAGACTGAAAATATAATTGAAACCGAAAAAAACGCAATAAAAACTAAATAAAAGAAAAATTCTTATAAAAAGCATTACATATCAATAAGATACAATGAAGATAGGAAAAACGAGCAAGGACATAGGATATGAAAATCTGGCCATGGATGAAGAAGACCTGAGATTTGCAACTAACAGGCATGTGGCAAGATATCGTGCAGAGAAACTCAAATGCGACACTCTTGTAGAGATTGGAGCAGGAGTGGGCTTGCAGACCATCGCTTTTTCTAAAACCTGTAAAAAAGTGTATGCTATAGAGATCAACAAGAGAAAGATTGAGCATGCAAAGAAGAACATAAAAAAATTAAGGATAAAGAATGTGGAATTCATAGAGGGGGATGCGCTGAATGTCCTTAACAAAGTTCCTAATGCAGATGTGGTTTTCTGTGAGACTGAGAGGACAGCAGCAGCAAAGCAGAGAAAGCTTAATGAGCTGAGCCCAAACATAAGCCAAGTGTTAAAAGCTTATGGCAAGTTCACTGACAAGTTTTGCATTGAGATTCCGCCACAGATAAAGAATATAGGAAAAATGGATTGTGAGATGGAATATCTTTCAGTAGATAACAAGCTCAACAGGCTTAACCTGCTTTTTGGAAGCCTTAAAAAAGATGACAAATCTGTTGTTGCATTGCCTGGCAATGATAGGCTTACAGCTTCAGGGATGGAAGCAGAAGAATCAGCAGCATTGAAATACCTCTATGACGTTGATACTGCTGTAATAAGGGCAGGGATGATAAATGATCTTGCTTTTGATACAAAGACAAAGATATTCAAGGA
Organism: Candidatus Woesearchaeota archaeon; assembly: GCA_964522895.1. Lineage (GTDB taxonomy): Archaea > Nanobdellota > Nanobdellia > SCGC-AAA011-G17 > GW2011-AR17 > JAHIMK01. The sequence continues at coordinate 2,466 of CAZFZD010000030.1, forward strand.
GAAGCAGCTGACTTCCAAGGACAAGGTAAAAAGCCCTTTCTTCAGGAACAGTTTCTTAATAATGCAAAAGAGCAGAAGCTTCAAAGAAACTACTGAGTGGCTGAAGAAGAACGGTTTCGGGAAAGTGGTACTAAGGCAGAAGATAAATCCTGAAGATTATTGGAAAGAAAGAAAAAAATATGAAAAGGCATTAGACGGAAAGAAAACATGCCATCTGTTCGTATTCAAAAGGCTTTTCCTGATTGCAAAAAAAGAGTAAAATTGTTTTCTATAATTTTGCCCCACATTTTCAGCTTCACTAGAAAATTGCAGGTTTTTTCTCAGAAAAAGCTTACAGTGCAAAAAGCTAATAAGTGATAAAGATGATTAAAAGAATAATGGATAGGATAAAAAGGGACTGGCTTACGATTTTAATGCTTGTGCTATTTATCCTGCTTGTCCTATACTTCATAAAGAGGTTGATATGATAAAATGAAATTTTGGCAAAAACTATTCTACTGGTTTCTAGCACTATTCACAGTCTACCTTATAATAGAATTGATAAGAAAGTTGTTGGGTGGGAGCTTGGGTTTTGAAGAGATTGTCATAGGCCTCCTCATTGCCAATCTCGGATATTCATTTTATATTAACTCTAAATTATCTGAACATCTTGGATGGCATAGCGGAAGGAAAGCAGATTAATATTTACAAGTGCCTAATGCTTATACTGTCTTTTCCTGATTGCAAAAAAGATTTAGCACATCACTCTTCTCTTGCAAAATCCTGCCAGTGCAAAGAATATGAATCCAAGCATGTATGCGAAAAAGCCATAGCTGAACCCTTGCCTTATCTGTTCAAGGACTCCCTGGAATACAGTCGCAAAGCCAAATGCTCCAAAGACTATCGCAGCTATAAGCCACAATCCCTTGCCTGAACAACACTTCTTATTGGATTTTTTCTTAGCTCTTTTTTTGGCCATTATGTGTCACCTCTTACTTATATACCAGACAAATGCCTATAAAAACTTTACTTTTTCAATCTAATCATCAAAACAATGCCTATAAGCACCATGGCCAAGCACAAATATTGCCCCAGGCTCAAACCTAATATCAAGCCAATATGCGCATCAGGTTCCCTGAAGAATTCTATGGTGAACCTTAAAATGCCGTACATAATTACAAACAGGGAAAACAGATAGCCGTCAAATTTTTTCTTGTTCTTCATGTTCCATAAAACACAGAACATGAGAAAGTTCTTGAAAGCCTCATAAAGCTGTGAAGGGTGCCTGAAACCCTGGACCCCTTTAAACTTGAATGCCCACGGCACGTTAGTTATCCTGCCGTAAAGCTCGCCATTGATGAAATTTCCTATCCTGCCCAAGAACAATGCCAAAGTTATTGGTATTACCATAAGGTCTGCAATCTTCCAGAATTCCATGTTGTTTTTTCTGCAATAATAGTATGCAAGCAATGCAGCTCCTAACAGGCCTCCATGGAATGACATTCCGCCGTGCCATACTGCAAGAATCTCCATCGGGCTCTTGATATAATAGAACAGATTGTAAAACAGCACATAACCCAAACGGCCCCCTATGACTGCTCCCAGGAGCGCATAAACCACAAGGTCCAAAAGCTGGTTCTTTTTGAAACTTAGGCCTTTCAGCCTGATAAGATGCCTCATTATATAATAAGTGATTATCGCACCAAATATGTATGCGAGAGAATAATACCTTATCTCTATCGGGCCTAATGATAGCAGGACAGGGTCTATGTTATGCGTGTACATTTTTCTTCCTGCTAAACCTTAATACAAGGCCATTTATTAATATTGCTGATGAGATTAGGGTTATGAAAAACATCATCCTGGAAAGCTTGTTTTTAAAAAATGATGCAGGGAAGGATTTTATCAAAAAGCTTTCAGCGGAAAGTTTCCATAGGTCGTTTGTGAAAAAAATCCGGTGGAAGCTATTGAAGAGAGAACTGAAATCAAGTAACGACAATACAATCATAAGGCCCAACAATGAAAGGCTTGAAGCAATGAATGTTTTTGCTATAACAGCATACTGCCTTGACCTTATCAAGAAGAAAAGGCTTACAAGCAATAGGGCCATGGAAAAGTAAAACAAGCAGATTGCAATATCGAACAAATGCCTGACATCCTGCATGTGCAGCATTTCCCGCTCTGAAAGCAGGCCAGAACTTAACCCTGAATCGCCTTTAAGAAAATCCAATATCTCTTCTTTATCGCCTGAAAAATCCTGTCTGTCAAAACTTACCAGCAATAATGAAGATAGGATTATCGTAAGGATTATTGATATTCCAAGGCTTAATGCCAACAATCTTTTTCTCATATAACAAATGTAAGCTCGAAAAGTTTAAATATTAAACTGTCTAATGATTAGGTACTAATAATGAAACTCACAAACAAAGCTATTGAAGAAGTGGTGATTGCCCTCGCTGGAGAGGATACTCCTCCATTGATGTATCTGCTCAAGGGCAAAAAGAATGTTTCTGAATTCAAACTGGCAGAACGGATGAATGTTACTGTCAATCACGTGAGAAATATGCTGTACAGGCTGCACAAGCATAACTTAGTATCTTTCATAAGGAAGAAGGATAAGAAAAAGGGATGGTACATCTATTATTGGACATTGAACATGAAAAACATAAAGGATGTGAGGTTTGAGCTGAAGAAGAAGCAGCTTGCAGATTTCAAGAGAAGGCTGGAAAAAGAAAGTAAAGGCGAATTTTTCGTATGCCCAAACAAATGTTCAAGGATGAGCATGGAAGATGCTCTTGAATATGATTTCAGGTGCCAGGAATGCGGAAGCCTTATGGCACAGCAGGATAATCAAAGGACAATCAATAATATCAAGAGAAGGATTGCTGAATTGGAACAAGAGATTAAAGAGGAAGAAGAAGAAAGGGCAGAAGAGCTCAAAACAAAAGTAAAGAAAGCTAATGCAGTGGAAGCAAGAAAGAAGACAATTGCTAAGAAGAAAGCGCAGGCAAAAAGAGATGCAAGGAAAAAAGCAACTGCGAAGAAAAAGCCTAAGAAAGCTGTGAAGAAAAAAGCTCCTAAAAAGACTCCAAAGAAAAAGGCTAAGAAAGCTGTCAAGAAAAAGCCTGTAAAAAAGAAAAAAGCTGTAAAGAAAGTTCCGAAGAAGGCTAAGAAAACTGCAAAGAAGAAAGCTCCTAAAAAGACTGTAAAGAAAAAGGTTCCAAAGAAAGCTCCTAAAAAAGCTGCAAAGAAAAAGGTTCCAAAGAAAAGCCCTAAAAAGACTGCAAAGAAAAAGGTTCCAAAGAAAGCTCCTAAAAAGACTGTAAAGAAAAAGGTTCCAAAGAAAGGCCTCATGAAGAAACTGAAGAACAAGCTGAAAAAATAATTCTAGATTATGCTCAAAAGGCCATTCAAAACATAGTAGCCGTCAAACGGCGGTAATGGAATCATGTTGAATATGAAGAGGAACAAATTTATCTTCTTTGTCAATGAAAGCACAAGCATCCTTTTCTGGTTCATACGGCCGTATTTCATCCAGATTATCGCTCCTACAAACATCAGAAGGTTTGCAAAAGGCCCTGCAAAAGCTATCAGCATGTTCTGTGTGGCAGAAGCTATCGCCGGATAAGATACATATGCAGGCGCGAGTATCAATACTGGCGATCCTATCATCTTCAATATCACTCCAATGCCCAATCCCCACCAGAAGATATGGAACGTTGCAGGCAAGCCAAAAGACATAGCAACAAACTTGTGGAACAGTTCGTGTATTATGACTGCTGGCGCTATGATCAAGGCCGCGAACTTTATGTCTTTCCAGCGGTTTCCGGGGAATGTGCTAAAACTCCTAGGCTTTATGTAATCTACAAAGATGTATCCTAAAATAATTGTAATCACAACCAAACTTACAATTTCCCCGATTGTTATGAAAACCATAAGTTATCTGTTAAGAACTGGATTTTTAAACTTTTGAAAGGTTTATATATATAATCCGAAAATTTTATATAATAGATTATAGGTTATATACTTTATAACAAGAGTTGGCTGGAGAACCCCATAAGCACTTGCTGAATTGGGCATAATCGGCGACTATCCCACTTTATTTGTGGCGACTCTTGTTTTCTTCAAACAATTTAAATTAAAGTAAATTTTAAATAAAATAGAATTAATTTTAAATTATGGATCTCAGTTTTTTAGCACCGCTGACAAGCTTTATAGGATTCTTAATAGGATCCTGGCTAAGCCATTCTGCGCAAGACGAAGTCCTGGCAGGAAAAAAGTTCTTTGAAAGTTTTAGAAGAGTCCTGCTTGTGACCATAATCACGCTTTCCCTGGCATTAGCATTGATAAACGTTAATGCCTTAATGATTATAGCTGCAGTTTTCACCGCATTGCTTGTGTGTGAAAAGCTAGTCAAATCCGTAAGGCTCAGCTTCCTTTATCTAGGGCTTGTTGCAGTATCGAGCCTTATCTTCAGCAAAGAACTGGCACTGATATTTTCTGTGCTGATATTTGTTTACGGAATAATTCATGGCGCATTAGAGAGAAAAGGCATAATTAAAAAAGCGCTAATGTTCTACATGCCTTTCATCATACTCCTCATACCTTTCATCGGGCTTGGAGAGACATTAGGTTTTGCAGCAATCGGGCTTATCTTTGAACTGAGAAATCTTTAGGATTCAAGCATGTCTATTATCGCTAATGCGAACTCTTTTGCGGCGTGCGGGCCTTTGGCAGTAACAATGTTTCTGTCGATGACAACGTCCCGGTCATGATATCTTGCGCCCCTAATCTTAATGGCATCAGCAAAATGCCTGCCTTGCTTTTCTGCAAAGATTGTCGCTTCAACACCGTTAAGAATGCCTGCCTTGGCCAGTATCATCGGTGCAATGCAGATGGCGCCAATTATCTTTTTCCTTGAATTTGCCTCTCTCGCAATATGGTGGCAAAGCTCATTCTCAAAGAAATGCTGGGCGCCGGGGCCCCCGATAAAGATTATCGCGCTGAAATTGTTCAGGTTTATCGCTGCCTCATGAAGATCCATGTCAGGCCTTACATGCGCCTTTTTTATGCCGTGAAGCAGTTCAATGTTTTCAGATGCAATCTTGGTTATATAATCCTTCTTCTCCAGGACAGCCATAGTGTCCAATAGTTCTTCGTCACGGAAATTCTGCGGGACTATCAACAATATATGTTTCATTTGAATACTCCTTCTATCCTTTCTTTACAATACATACAGTGATTATCCTTTATATGGTTTTCAGTAGCATAGTAATCCCTCTGGATTAAGGGCTTTTGGCATCGAGGGCATAAAGTGTCCTGATTTCCCTGGATATTGCCTATGTAAACATATTTCAGGCCTGCCTTTTCTGCTGTCTTTTTTGCTTCCAACAATGTGGCTTCAGGCGTGAGCGGCAAGTCAACAATCTTGTAATAGGGAAAGAACCTGCTGAAATGCAATGGTGTATCTTTGCCAAGATTCTTCTTGATCCAATTGCACATGCGGTTTACGTGTTTCATGTCATCGTTCAATGTGGGGATTACAAGGTTTATTATCTCTATCCAAATGCCTTTCTGTTTCATGTATTTTAAACTCTCTAATACAGGCTTTAGCTTTCCGTCACAAAAATCCTTGTAAAACTTTTCAGTGAAGCCTTTCAAGTCTATTGCAGCAGCATCGATATGATTGCATAGCTCTTTCAATGGCTCCCTGTTAATGTAGCCGTTGCTCACAAAAACATTCCTTATGCCTTTCTTTTTGGCAAGTCTTGCTATGTCCAAGACATATTCCATAAAGACAATAGGGTCGTTATATGTGTAAGCTATTGAGCTGCACTTTTCTTTTGCCGCCTCATTTACAATCTCTTTTGGAGACATCTCTCTTATGGCAACATCCTTGCTCCTGGACAGTTGCCAGTTTTGGCAGTACTTGCACTTGAAGTTGCAACCTACTGTGCCTAATGAAAAGACCTTGGTCCCTGGCAGGAAATGGTAGAGCGGCTTTTTCTCTATTGGATCTATTGCAGTCGCAATGGGCTGATTGTAGACTGATGAATAAAGCTTGCCAGCAACATTTTTCCTTACAGAACATCTGCCCAGTTCATGCTCTTCTATGACACAACAATGCGGACAGAGTTTGCATTGCACTTTTTTATCTTTTAACTTGACATACCATCTTGCCTCTTTCATGCATGATAATATGAGTTTAAATTATTTAAGGATTTGGTTAAGTTTTTTTCAAGAAAACAGTAAGCTTTATTAACAGATTTTTAAGGAGAAATATTATGAAAAAGAAGTCAAGCAACGAGTTCAGGAAATATCTTGAAAAGAAAGTCAGGGAGACTATCAGGAAATATTCCCTTTTCACAAAAAAAGACAAAATAGGGGTTGCCGTATCAGGCGGGAAAGATTCTACTGTATGCCTTTACCTGCTTAACAAGCTAGGCTATAATGTTGAAGGCATAACCATTGATGCTTCTATCGGAAATTACACAAAAAAGAACTTAGAGAACCTGAAAAAAGTCTGCAAGGAATATGATATAAAACTGCATGTGATCTCTTTCAGGGAAGAGTTCGGAATGTCATTATGCTACATAAGGGATATTCTTAAAGAGAAAGGGCACGAATTCTCTTCTTGCATGCTGTGCGGGATATTGAAACGATATCTTTTGAACAAGTATTCAAGAGAATTGAAGTTTGACTGTCTGGCTACAGGACACAACCTTGATGATGAGGCGCAGGCCTTCCTGATGAATGTTTTAAGAAATGATTTCAAGCTTGCCCAAAGGCAAGGGCCAATTCCAGGCATAGCTAAATCCAGCAAATTTACTAAAAGAGTGAAGCCATTATACCTCTTAAAAGAAGAAGAGATAGAAAGGTTCTCAAAACTGTTGAAATTTCCTGTGAATTACGGCATCTGTCCGTGCTCTGTTGACGCGTACAGAAGGCAATATATTAATTTCCTTAATGAATTTGAAAAAAAGCATCCTAGTGTGAAGTACAACATCATCAGGTTCCATGAGACCATGAAGGATAATCTTAAGAAACCTAAAAATCTAAAAATTGGAACTTGTGAAAGCTGCGGCGAGCCTTCAAGCAAGAAGCTCTGCAAAGCATGCACTATCTTCAAAATATTGAGACAGAAACAGAGTAAAAAGGTTTAAAAAAGAGTTTTGCTTTTTATTTATTAATAATGGGGGGTATTATCATGAAAAAAACATATCTATTAGGAATAATAATGATTGTTTTAGCATCATTGGTTCTTGCACAAGGACCGCAAGAAGCAAATGAGCCAGGAACAGGCAATGCTGAAATGAACGATGCTGGGCAAGGAATGGCTGAAGAAGAGATGCAGGCAAATGAAGTCAAGGGAAATCCTGCAAGACAACTTGGCGCAAACAACCGCATCATCAGCGGAGAGTTTATGTCAGAGCAGGGCAAGCGCATGAGGTTTGAAAAGATGATGAACAACAGGATGCGTTTCCACGTAGGCAATGCTGTTGCGAACACTACGCTTGAGCTGAGAAGAGAAGAAGTGCAGAATCGGTCAAGAATCAGAGCGCAATTGAGCAATGGAAAAAATGCAGAGATAAAAGTAATGCCTGATGCTGCTTCTGAAAAAGCTTTGGAAAGGTTGAGGCTAAGGGTCTGTTCTGAAGAGAATGGTTGTCAGATAGAATTGAAAGAAGTAGGACAAGGCGAAGAAGCCAAGCCAGCTTATGAAGTCAAAGCTAGAAAAAGAGCAAGAGTGTTTGGATTGTTCAATGCACAGATGCAAGTGCAAGCCAGAGTTAATGCAGAGAACGGAGAAGTGATGAGCAGTAAAAAACCTTGGTGGGCATTCTTAGCTACTGAACCTGAAGCATAATTTCTTTTTATTTTTCTATTTTTATTGTATCTTTTTCAAGCGAAATGAAAACTTCTTCACCTTTTTTCAAATCAAGAGCCAGTTCCACATCTTTCGGTAATCTTAAAAAAAGATTACTTCTTATTTTTCCTAATTTCAGTTTTATTTTTTCTTTTTTTAATTTGTTTAATAACAAAATGCGTTGGGCCTGTTTAGGATTATAATATGTTTCCCCACAAGCACATTTCCAGCCCTTAATAATATAATTATTAAATTTCAGTTTATCTTTGAATTTCATTTGCTTTTTGCATTTGTGACATCTCATTTTTTTGTAAACCTTCCAACGTGAGTTATTACCCAGACCTTCTCCTTATTAATCTCATTATAACTCTCTACAGTGAAGCCTCCCAGCCGCAGCAAGCTGCGGGGCATCCATTAAACTGAATACGGCGAGAGTTCTTGGTTCATTGACGAAAGCAACCTTTCATCTCCCCGAGCGTTACTTT
>CAZFZD010000031.1:0-10758 GCA_964522895.1 Candidatus Woesearchaeota archaeon
TTGAAAGCTTTTGCAGAGTCCTGAAAATAAGTCATAGCGGCATCAGCCAACAGGAACGAATAAGAGTTCACATCTTGATCATCAGGCTTATAACAATTTAATTTTTCAAAGCATAATGTCTTTGCATAAACCTGCATCTTGCTTAACAACTTCTCGTCGCTTATGGCGTTCAAGGAGTGATTTGCAAATGCATAGGCTGAGGCCTCTTCAAGTATATGTGTTTCCCTTTGTTCCTGATTGAATGTTTGAGGAAAAAGGAGCTCATAAAACAATGAAGAGTTGAAATAATAATTTTCATTCTGCAGGGAAAAAGCATGACCTGCCTCATGCAACAAGAAATTCAAGCTCCTGAAATAATGGACCTTTTTTACAGCAATCTCATTATCAGGGAAAAGGTAATGGCCTGGAACTTCCGGAGAATCCTGGAACATAAAGGAATTTATTTCCACTTTAAGCTGTGAGGGAAAATTGCTGCCTGTCAGGTCTTTTACCATGCGGTGCAGATTGTTCTTCAATTTGTTGTCAGGATAATGCAGTTCTTCCTTATTATTCAACAACTCAACGAGAGACTTGTAAGCAGAAGCGATTTCGCCTTGCCTTATCACATGAACATTCCTTGGAGAGAATTCACTTATGCTCGCGGCCAAGAATTCCAATTTCTGATAAACATCTTGCAATTTGGAATCAGAAGGTTCAACAGCTGATTCAAGGCCAACAATTTCATCATTAAGAGTTTCCAGCTTAAGTTCCGGATACTCTGCCCTTTTCAACAATGTTTCAAGACTATTGTTCTCAAGCTTCAGCTTTTCCCGGCTGTCATCTGCAAAGGTGTAATGTACTGGGCTATCCTCCAATATTGCCTTGTATTTTGGATTCTCTTTTGTGCCGTACATCTTAGTATACTCCTTTTCAATGCTTAAACGATGGCATTTCTCTATTGCAAAGAGGCTGCCTGCGCCTATCGAAGAAATTGTGCCCAATAGTGCAAGATTGCGGAGAATGACTTTCAAAGGCTTTTTTAATCCCATAAAGCTTGGTTTTTATTTGGATTTTATAAACTTTTTTAAGAAATTCATCTCTTGAACATCCAGGGGTAAGATTTTTTCATCTCGCCACAGAATGATGTTGGAGAAGTTATTCCCAGCTCTGATATAATTCCTGTGACAAGGCTTAAATCTACTTTCTCAAATGCAGGGTTTATTATCTTCACATTTTTTGGAGGCCTTTTCCAAACTTCTTTAGGATTGCGCATCTCTATAATCTCTTCATGGCCAAAAAGCGTTTCAGGATCGAATTTCCAGGATACAGAACAAACGTATACAGGAACATCATACTTGTTTGCAATCTCTGCAAACATGTTAGAGCCTATCTTGTTGTAAATGCCTGTAGGAGTTATGGCGTCAGCGCCAATCAGCATAATGTCAGCTTTTTTTAATGCAAGCCTGGCTGCAGAATCAATAAAATGGGTGACTGGAACTTTCTTTGAAAGCTCTTTTGCAGTAATGCGTCCCTGGAACAAAGGCCTTGTCTCTGTATTATACACTTCAAGTTTTTTCCTTTTTGCAGAATTGTTTATGATTCCTGTGACTGTGGAAGAATGGCAGTGAGTATATATTATCTTGTGGCTTTTGACAAGCTCCTTACCTATATCCTGTATCTGTTTTTTTGCGTCCTGCTTCATCTTCAGGACATCTGAAGCAAGGCTCTTCGTATTCTTCTTTATTTCCTTGAGTTCGCCGTATTTCTGGCTTTCAAGATTATATATCATGAAATTAAGAAAGTTTCTCATTAATGGTTCTGTGGGCCTTGTGGCAAAAAGCTTTTTCTTTGCTTCATCAATCTCCTTGAAAAGCCTGTCAACATCTTTTGCTTTTGAAGATTTTATCACTGAGGATAATGCCTTTAGTGCTTCAACTGCTATCTTCGTAGCTCCCTGAATCTCTAAGTTCTTAATCTTTTTACAAGTGGTTTCTAGTTTCATGAGAAAAAATTAGAAAAAAATTGGCAATAAATGCCAATTTATAAGTCATGCGCTTTCAATGTTTTCCTTCCGTTTTGTTGTGCCCTGTGTGCCGCAGCCTTGATTAATTCAACAGCTTTTGCACTTAAAGCCTCAGCAAAATCTCCAGAAACATTCATGCCTTCAGCATGATCCTTTAACTTACTTCTTACAACAACTAATTCAGCCATGTTAATTCACCTCCTATTATTTTAGCTAAATGAGCATATAAACTCTATATTTTCAAAAGAACTGGCATATTTAAAGTTTGCGCATACAAAACATTTATAAAGTCATCACTTTTAAATTTTAAAAGGTTACAGCTTATAGGAGTTCATTATGGCCAAAAAACAAAAAGCACAAAAAAAGAATGAAGACAAAAATACTGAATTGCTAAAAAATATGCCTCCTGAAATGCAGGAGAAGATGAAAGTTCTTAAAGCCAAGCTTGACAAATTCACAAAACAGATAATTGAAAAATTTGAAGATTATATAATAGGCGTGGCACTTCTGCCGCCTGAACAGCCTAAGACAGAAGAAGAGAAAAAAGAGTTTGATCCTGAAAAAATAAATGCCTTGGTTCTTGTAGATGATTCTGACAGCAAGAAAATGTCCAAGGAAGAGCTTCACGTGAAAATCAGCGAGATCATTAGCAAAATCGCAAAAGACATCGATGAAAAGCTCAATCCCGAAATCATGCTTACTAGCGAATTGACAGAAGCCTGTTATGACGGCAAGGAAGAAGTGCTGCAGATGATTGCCATGGCTGCTCCTGTCTATGATCCAAAGGATATGCTTGCAGCAATAAAGATTTCTGAAGTGCACAAGAGGATGGTGCTCAAGAAGTTCGAGAAATACATAGTGAGCTATGTGGCTGCAGGGTCATTGTTCAGAGGAGAAAAATCAAATGACATTGATGTATATGTAATCATAGATGATACTGATGTCAAGAAGATGTCAAGAGCAGAGCTTAAAGACAAGCTAAGGGCCATAATAATAGGCATGGGCATGGAAGCAAGCAAGCTTACAGGAGTTAAGAAGCAATTCCATATCCAAACTTACATACTTACAGACTTCTGGGACAATATAAAGGATGCTAATCCAGTCATATTTACATTGCTTAGAGACGGAGTACCATTATATGACAGGGGCGTTTTCATGCCATGGAAGCTGTTGCTCAATATGGGAAGGATCAAGCCTAGCCCAGAAGCAATTGACATGGGACTTGATGTTGGAGAAAGATTAGTGCAAAGGGCAAAGCAAAAGCTGCTGAGCGTTTTAGGAGAAGATCTCTATTATGCTGTGCTTAATCCAGCACAAGCTGCATTAATGCTTTACGGCATACCGCCACCAACCCCTAAAGAGACAATAAAATTGTTGAATGATATCTTTGTCAAAAAGGAAAAGCTGCTTGAAAAGAAATATGTTGATACATTAGAGAACATAAGGACAGCTTACAAGAATATCGAACATGGAAAGGTCACAAAAGTAACAGGCAAGGAAATCGATGACCTCTTGAAAGGGGCTGAAGACTATCTTAAAAGAATAAAACAGCTTTTCAAGACAATTGAAGAGAGAACTGAAAAAGAAAGCGTAGTGGACATTTATGAAACCTGCATAAGGATAAGCAAGGATCTTCTTGCAGAAAAAGGCGTAGAGAAAGTGCCTAAGACAAAACTTCACGCATTATTCAAGGAAAAGCTTGTTGAAGATGAAAAGATCCCTGAAAAATTCCTTAAGATTCTTAAAGAAATTGAAAAGGCAAAAAAAGATTTTGAGGCCGGCAAATTGAGCAAGCAGGAAGTCAACAAAGTCAAGAAAGATGCAAGGCTTTTTATCAAAACTTTAGTAGAGCATCTGCAAAGAAAAAAGAGTATGGAGCTTGAACGGACAAAAGTAAGATTTAAATATGATAAAAAGGTCGGAGAATTAATCCTTTTGGAAGACACGGCATTCATAATCAAAGATATTGAAGACAGGGATGCTATGCTCAAAGCCAAAATCACCAAAGATGGGGGCCTTGCAGACATAAAGCCAAGTTCGCTTGAAGAATTAGAAAAACATATAAGCAAGCTAAAAATTACAAGAAAAGCGTTTGTCAAGGAAAAACTCTTTGATGACTTAAGAACTTTGGTCGGCAAGGATGTTGAAATCCTTATAGGTTAAAAAAATGGAAGCAATCGTATCAAATTTCAGAAGAAACAGAAGCAGCCAGGAATGCAAGCATATGATTCTGAAAGCTGCAAGCTTAGACAGCAGAGAAAAAGCAAAGAAGTTATTAGGGAAAAAAGTTGTCTGGACTTCCCCTGCAGGAAAAAAATTGCATGGAGAAATAAAGGCTGTTCATGGCAACAAGGGAGCATTGAGAGCTATCTTTGAACACGGGCTTCCAGGACAAGCAATCGGAACAAAGATTAAGATTGAGGAATAAAAATGGCAGGATTAAGACCAGGACATTGTTATACCCCGATAAAAAGGGCATATACAAGAAAATCAAAGTATAAGAAAAAATCTTTCATAAAGTCAGTTCCAAATATAAAAATTGCAAAATATGACATGGGAGATTTGAAAAGAGATTTTGAATATAGGATTGACTTATCATCAAAACAAGCTTTGCAAATTAGGCATAATGCATTAGAATGTGCTAGGATTATGCTGGTAAGAGCTATTGAAAGCGAGAAAAAGCCTTACAGGCTAAAACTAAGAATCTTTCCACACCATGTTTTAAGAGAAAATAAGATGCTTACAGGTGCTGGTGCTGATAGAATGCAGACCGGTATGCAGCGGGCTTTCGGAAGATCTATAGGCACTGCTGCAAGAGTCAAGGTCGGACAGCCAATATTCAGCCTATACATGGATGAGAACAAGTTTGCAAGAAAAGTTTTGCAAAAAGCAATTCCAAGATTGCCTTGCAAATGCCAGATTGATATCAAAAAAGTTGAGAAGAAGCAATAATTTAGCTGTTTAACCACGTTTTAATGATTATTCTAGAGCCCAATAAAGCTTATATATTAGTTTAGAGTATATATTATTATAGGATTACAGTGATAACAGTAATCCGTCCAATAAACTTGGACAAGTAAAACAGAGTTCTATCCTATTTACAAAGGGTTTTATGTCCCATCCAAACGGAGATGATAAACCAATAAGCAAAAAAAATAAGGCAGTTTTCCCCACCAGCTTCCACAACCGAGAGGAAAACCTAATCCAAAAAAGGATTCGTCATAAGAAAAACAAGGTCATTAATAAAAGTTATGTTTTTGATGGCAGAATTCTTTTTTGTAAACCATTCATAAAAGGCATTAGCAGAGGGTGTAACATTAGAGGCGAGCTTGCATCAATTAGGCAATAAAAGAAGAACGGCCTTCCCTCTTAGAGGGAAGGTTACTTCATATGAACAACGAAAACATAGAAATTAATTGGAAAGAGCAAGAGTTGATAAAGACAGAGATTGAAAACTATAAACAAAACATAGATTTCTATAAGGACCAGATTCTGAGTATGAAAGAGAAGATTGAAGAACTAGAAAATATAAAAAATTCTTTTAAAAATGCTTAAAGGAAAAGATTTATATATTTACTATTTTTAATAAATACTGAAATTAGTAAAAATGGACAAGCTTGAAAAAGATATCGTGGAATACTTCAAAAAGATTGGAGCAATACAAGGTTTAGACGAGTTAACATCTACAATTATTGGAATCCTTTATACTGCTATTGAAGATATTACTATGGAGGATTTGGTAAGGAAAACAGGTTACAGCTTAGCCTCTATAAGCAATAAAATCAGTTTCCTGTCAAATTTGGGAATCATCAAAAAATATACAAAACCCGGAAACAAGAAGATTTATCTTAATATGGAAAAAGACCATATGAAAATGATTAAAAGCGGATTAGCGATTATAGAAAAAAAGTTAGAGATTACAAAAAGAGAAATACCTTTAATTTTGGAGAAACATAAGAAATCAAAAGATAAGAGATTAGAAAACCTTAAGCATATCCAAAAGCAAATGGAGCCTGTTTCAAGATTATTAAAAGAATTTGTAGAAAAATTAGAGGGTGAAAAATGAAGAGCGTTATCAAATTAAAGGATGTATGGAAAGTCTATTGCATGGAAGGCACTGAAGTTGAAGCGTTGAGAGGCATAGATCTTGAATTCAAAGAAGGAAACTTTGTGTCAATCATCGGGCCAAGCGGCAGCGGGAAAAGTACCCTTATGCACCTCATAGGATGCCTTGACCTGCCATCAAAGGGCCATATCTATCTTAACGGACATGATATAGCAAAGATGAGCGAAAACCGGCTTGCACAAGTAAGAGGAAAGACAATAGGTTTCGTGTTCCAATCATTCAACCTTATTCCAACACTAAATGCTGTGGAAAATGTTTCCTTGCCAATGGTATTTCAAGGGGTTCCAAAACAAAAGAGGGAAGACAGGGCAATAATGCTGCTTAACCAGGTGGGCCTCAGCAAGAGAATGCACCATAAGCCTTCGCAATTGAGCGGCGGTGAAAGGCAAAGAGTCGCAATTGCAAGAGCGCTTTCAAATGATCCCGATATCATTCTTGCAGATGAACCTACTGGAAACCTTGATTCCAAAACTGGAAAGACTATCATGAAACTTATTGTTGACCTGCATAAAAATTCAGGAAAAACTATTATCAATGTCACACACGACCCTTACATTGCGAAATATGCAAAAAAGACAGTAAGGATTATCGACGGGAAAATTGCACACAACCATAACCATAAGAAAGAACTATTATGGGAAGGGAGTGTTAATGGAGGTAAAAAAAATGAACAAGCTTAAGATAGCATTGATGCTTTGCCTTGCACTGGCATTCTGCCAGGCAGCGATGGCAACACAGACAATAGTGACAGAAGCAAATGAACTCAGGATAGACCTGATTGAATATGATCCGTCACCAGTACAGCCGGGAACTTCGACAACATTGAGTTTTGAAGTAATAAATCTCGGCAGCAGCGAGATAAATGACATGGAAATAAAGCTAGTAGATGAATATCCTTTTGAAATTACTTCTGACAAAACAATAACCCTTGAAAAATTAGAAGCAGGAGAAAAAGCAGAATTGAGTTTTGAAATTAAAGTCAACAAGGATGCTGTTGAAGACACATACCAGTTATCAATACAATATTTCTCTGAAAAGCTGAGCAGTGGTACGAGCTCACCGTTTGATATAGAAGTTGTCAAGGAAGTCAGTGCAGTAGAAACTTCAATAGAAGTTAAAGGTACAAAAGAAAGTACTACTGCAATCGAGCCAGGACATACTGCGGATGTCGGGCTTACTATAGAAAATCCTTCAAGCACTGCAATGAGAGACGTAGTAGCAAAGCTGGAGCTTTCAGGAAGCGACATACCATTCGCCCCGTTAGGCACTACTTCTGAAAAGAAGATTGACCTTATCCCTGGACAGGATTCTGGAGAAGTGCACTACACCCTTATTGCCTCGCCAGATGCAGAAGCAGGCCTCTATAAAGTGCCGATTACCATAAGATACTATGATTCGCAGGGATATTTAAGGAACATGAGCGACATTGTCGGGCTAATAGTCGGTTCGAAGTCTAACCTGCAGCTTGAGATTGAAAGCACTGAGCTTACAACAGATACTGAAACAGGCAACCTCGTCGTAAAGCTAATCAATGCCGGCACAACAGATGTCAAATTCTTGAACTTGGCACTTTTGGATTCAGAAGATTATGAAATAATCTCTTCAAGTTCAATGTATATAGGCGATGTTGATTCTGATGATTATGAAACAGCAGAGTTCAGGCTTAAGATGAATGAAGAAGAGGCCTTGCTCAAATTTGACATGGAGTTCAAAGATGCCAATAATATTGCTTATGAGGAGAGCAAAGTATTGCCTGTCAAGCTTTACAGTGCTAAAGAGCTTGGCAAAGAGAATGGCAGCGCCTGGACCTGGGTAATAGTCATACTTGTCCTTGTTGGCGGATATTTCGGCTATAAGCGATACAAGAAAAGCAAGCAATGAATCTTTAAACATGATTGCGGATTATGCCAGGCTTGCCTTAAGGAACATTGGCCATCGTAAGCTGAGGAGTTGGCTTACATTAATTGGCATTCTTATAGGCATAACTGCAGTCGTTGCCCTCATTTCCCTAAGTGTGGGCATGCAAAATGCAATCAAATCTGAATTTGAAACTATTGGGGCCAACAGGATTGTTGTGGCTCCAGGAGGCTATTTCTTTGGTCCCGGAAGCACTGGCTACTCTACGGCAACTTTTGATGAGGATGATCTGAAGGCAGTAAGACGCGCGAACGGCATAGAAGCCGCAGTCCCGGTATTATCGCAAACAGCGAGAATAGAATTCAAGAAAGAAACAACAAACTCGCAGATAATCGGAGGAGCAACAGATCCTGAAACCTTGAAAGTTACTCGCAAGATGGATGTTTTTCAGGTTGACGAAGGAAGGCAGATTGATACAGGAGACACTTATGTTGTGAGTCTTTCACAAGACCTTGCTTATGATACTTTTGAGCGCGATGTCAGAGTAGGAAACAAGGTGAAAATCGAGGGTGAAGAATTTAAAGTTATCGGAATCACAAAAGAAGCGCACATAGTCGGCAGTTCAAGCAATATTCCTTTAGAAACGGCAAGAGAAATCTTTGATGAACCTGATGAAATCTCAAACATATTTGTTATAGTGAAGGAAGGCTATACTCCTAAAGAAGTTGCAGAAGATATAAAGAAAGAGCTTAGGCAAGAAAGGGAAGTTGAAGAAGGCGAAGAAGACTTCTATGTGCAAACTGCCCAACAAGTTATAGACACTTTTACACAGATTCTTGCTGCAATACAAGCAGTACTGATAGGGATTGCGGGAATAAGCCTGCTGGTAGGAGGAGTAGGCATAATGAACACTATGTTCACTTCAATAGTGGAGAGGACAAAGGAAATAGGCATAATGAAATCCGTCGGCGCCACAAATAATACAATCGCATTATTATTCATGATTGAATCAGGAATCCTAGGAATGTTAGGAGGGATATTAGGCATAATTTTCGGTTTGGGAATCGGCAAAGCAGCACAATATCTTGCTAAAGTCTTAGGAGGCATAACGCTCGTGCCTGAATCTTCTTTAATATTAATCCTCGGAGCATTAGCATTCTCATTCATAATCGGGATGCTGGCAGGATTATGGCCGGCAATACAAGCTACTAAGCTGCAGCCAGTGGAGGCACTAAGGAAATGATAAAAGATTATCTCCAAATAAGCTTTGAAGCTTTCAAGAGCAGAAAGCTGAGAACCGCATTAACATTACTGGGCGTTTTCATAGGAATCGCTTTGCTAATAACATTGATGAGCTTAGGTACAGGTTTAGAGAATTTCATAACAGACCAATTTGAGCAGATGGGTTCTGACAAAATAATGGTGAGTCCTGGTTCCAGTCTTTTAGGAGGGACTGTAGAAGGCATAGAGCTTACTGAAAAGGATTTGCAGGTGATTGAAAGGCTTGACGGAATAAAAGCTACCACTGCTGCACTTGTAAAAATCAGCCCTGTCAAGCATAAGGAAGAAACAGTATATACCTGGGTTCTTGGAAGCCCCATGGATGAACAATCCATAGAATTACTTGAATCCATGGCTTCAGGCTGGGAGATTGAACATGGAAGGCAGCTTACTGAGGATGATACTGGCAAGATAGCAGTAGGCATAGATGTTGCTACTGATGACAAATTGTTTGAAAACAGTGTTAAGCTTGGAAGCAAACTCATGATTGAAGGCAAAGAATTTGAAGTTGCAGGAATTTATAGCAGGATAGGCAATCCACAGGACGACAGCCAAATTTATATGCCTATTGATGTTGCAAGAGATTTATTTGATGAGCCTGAAAAATTTGATATGATTCTTGCGCAAACCAAAGACGGTGAAGATGTAGATCAGGTTTCGGAAGAAGCTAAAAGGGAATTGCGGAAAACCAGAGATGTTGATGAGGGAGAAGAAGATTTCACAATACAGACTTCTGAACAATTATTAGAGAGTTTTGGAACCATTCTGGCAGTAATACAGGCAGTCTTGATAGGATTAGCTACCATCAGCCTGCTTGTCGGTGGCATAGGCATTGCGAATACTATGTATGCTGCAATACTTGAGAGGACAAAAGAGATAGGCATTATGAAAGCAATAGGAGCAACAACTTCTGACATAACCATACTTTTCGTGCTTGAATCAGGAATGATTGGATTGGGAGCAGGGATTATCGGCGTTGCAATTGGAGCACTGATAAGCTTAGGAATACAATATGCCATACATATGGCTGGCTATTCTATGCTCAATGTGAATCTTTCTGTTACGTTATTATTAGGAGGGCTGGCTTTTGCGTTTGTGTTCGGAGTAGTTTCTGGTTTGATTCCAGCCATAAAAGCTTCTAAGATGAATCCTGTTGACTCATTAAGATATGAATGATTATATGCTCTATTTTAAGCTGTTAGCTTTGTTTATTTTTGATTAATTGGTTTGTTTGGCTGGGCTAAGTTCTTATTTGAGAATTTTTCCTAATTTTATTTCATGTTCTATTTTTTTAGAACCTTCTAGTATTTTATCAAACCATCTTTTATGCAATGTTAGATGTAAGATTTTCATTAGTTTTTGATTGATTTATTGTTTTATTAAAGTTATTGGTGAGTTATAGCGGCTTTCTTTGTTAGCTTTGCTTTTGTTTGTTATTGATTAATTGGTTTGTATAGCTGAGGTAAGTGTAACCTTTTTCAAAAGACTTAAA
>CAZFZD010000032.1:0-10730 GCA_964522895.1 Candidatus Woesearchaeota archaeon
TAAGCTCCAGTCTTAAAAATATATTTGCCATAGAATCTAATAATTTAAAAGCCTATATCCTCTATGCCAAAATTGAAGAAATTGTTGGAGGATGGTCTGGAAAAAGAAAAGGAAAATTAATCGAAGAGAGAATATTTGACGAAGAAGTAAAACAAAAAGAATTTAGCATTTAAAACAAAAATGAATAAACTAAGCTTACTAGGACTAAACAAAGAAAAACATAAATTAATATTCAGATTTAAAAAGACAAGAAATTTTTTTAAGGTATTTCCCGAATTGCTTGATTCATTAAAGCTGGATAAAACTGCAAGCTTCTACCAGTTTGATGAAGAGGATATCTTTTTGGAAGAACATGGCTTAAGCACTTTTAAAGCAGAAAAGGGAAGTAAAATAGAGATTGAAGACTTATTAGAGACCACTAAAAATGACAAATATGAACTGGATATTTTTTATGGGAAAAATGACATCATAATTGTCATCAGAAGCTCCAGCGTTGCTGAAAAAAGATTAACTGAAGAATTGTTAAAGATTGCAAAGTTTAAAGAATAAGATGGTAGTTCTAACAGAAAAAGAAAGGAAAATCCTAATCAGGATTAATGAAGAATTGGCAATTCCAAACCATGAACACTTTCCAGAATTTCCAGAACTGAAAAAAGAAGACATCAGGCAAGGCATGGAAAAACTTCAGGATGAGGGCTTAATCAAGCTTGACAAGGAGTCAGAACAATTTGAAACAACTGAAAAGGGCGAAGATTTCATAAGAAAGCATGAATATCAATTTAAAGATATTGAAAAACAATTTTTTAAAAATCTCAAGATTATTTAGCCTGCTCCTGGGAAGGCTGCTGAGCATTAGTTTGCTGTGAACCTTGTTGCGCATTACCCTGTTGAGATGCCTGTTTGTTCTGCACAACCAAGGGAACATCTTTCCGCTTCTTTCCCTTGAAAAGCTTCCTTATGACAAAGACCAGCAAGACTATCAACCCAACACCTGCCAACCCTATGCCTGCATAAATCCCATACTTCTTGTAATCTATGCTTGTTGAAAGAGTGCTCTGCTCTGTTTGCTCCTGAATAGGAGACACTCTCGAAATACAATTCTCTTTCATAGCACCAGAAAGCTTTTCGCAATAAGACTTGTCTCCGGTCTGGAGCGCCATGCTGTTATAAAAAGAGCTCTTGCAATTCTCCACCGCATCTGCTGGCAATGAATCGCAATAGGAAGCATCCTCATTATTCACTGCCTTAGAAACCTGCACGTTGAGCCTGCACCGCGCTTTCTCATCCTCAACACTAATCTGGTCGCAATATGAGAGATCATTCTCGACTATGGCCTTTGACCGATAGATGTTGTCAAGGCAAAAGCTTTTCCTTGTCTCATCAGTTATCTGCATGCAAAAGCTTTCATCAAGATTGCTTTCAGCAGCGCTTTCCAGCAATTGGTTCTTACAATTCGCCTCACATTGTTCGCACCTGTCAATACAGCCCTTGTATCTCTGATAGTCAGAAGATTCTTCTGAAATCCCTGGCACCGCATCATACTGCGCAGATACTACTGAACACAGGAATACAAAAACGAACAATGCCGAAAAAATCCTAAATTTCATATTGTTACCTCTTTTAATATTAAGCTTACCTGAGATTATTTAAACCTTATTGTGCGAACTTTTCCCTGACCTTGCCAAGTGCCATGTTCTCAATGCCAAAATTTATGTCCTTGTCAGGAACCAGCACCAAAGCTTTCCATCCCATCTTCTTCTCAAATGCAACTTTCACTCTCCTATGCCCGTCAAGAAGTATGTCTTTGCCTTTCTTTCTTATTATTATCAAGGGAGTGTCGTAGCCATAATTCAAAGCATTTTCAATCATCTTCACTTCCTCATTGAAAGTCGCTTCAGTTTCGGCTCCGGGATATGTATAAAATATTTCAGAAATCTCTTCAAACCCAAGCTCCAGTTCCTGCTTGGTAAAATTAACGCCGGGATAAAGCTTATTATAGTATGCGAAAAGCTTCTCGAACAGCTTTTTTTCCTCGCTCGGCTGAATCAAATCATCCATAAGACCACCTCGATGCTTTCTTATATGGTCAGGGGAATAATAAAGCTTTCTATTATTAAAAACAGAAACTTATATCTCAATTTGTGTTTTAGGCAGTTTACTTCAATCCAAATTAAAGTTAAAAGGATATTTATATAGTATTAATTATATTAAATTATTATGAATAAAAAATTTTTAATAATCGGGATGGCACTTCTTATGATGGCTACTGTTACTGCCAGTGCACTCTTGTTTGTTTTTCCTTATCAACCAAATCAACCGCCAAAAGCAGATGATACTGTTTCAACACAACAAGGTATTCAAGAAGTGGTAGATGCAAATAATCAATTTG
This sequence comes from Candidatus Woesearchaeota archaeon, assembly GCA_964522895.1. GTDB lineage: Archaea > Nanobdellota > Nanobdellia > SCGC-AAA011-G17 > GW2011-AR17 > JAHIMK01. The sequence goes on from CAZFZD010000032.1 coordinate 2,390, forward strand.
CCTTTGATCTTTATTATGAATTAGATGAGGAAGAACAAGGAAACATTTTTTATTCGCCCTATAGTATTTCTACAGCTTTAGCAATGACTTATGAAGGTGCTAAGGGGCAAACAGCGGATGAAATCAAATCAGTCTTCCATTTTCCTGAAAGCAATATTCTAAGGCCGAATTTTGCTGCAATTTATAATGAAATCAATAGAGAAAAGAAAGCTTATGAATTAAGAACCGGAAATGCATTATGGGCTCAATATGACTATAAGTTTCTTGAAGATTATATTAACAGGGTTGAACAATATTATGGGGGCAAAGTAGCCAATCTTGATTTTAAGCAGGAAACAGAAAAGTCAAGGCAGACTATAAACTCTTTCATTGAAGAACAAACAAATGATAAAATCCAGGATTTAATTCCTCCACGCATTCTAAACTCAATGACTAGGTTGGTTCTTACAAATGCAATCTATTTCAAAGGCACATGGGAATGGGAATTTGATGAATCCGATACTCATGACCAAAATTTTAAAATAACGCCTACAACTGTTGTAAAAACGCCCATGATGCATATGGATCCTGACAAGGCCAAATTTAATTATGCAGATTTGGAAAAGCTTCAAATATTGGAACTTCCTTACAAAGGAGAAAAGATTTCCATGTTAATTTTATTACCAAAACAAGCGGAGGATTACGATCATGAAACAGGAAAAAGAATTGTTTCTAGTTATACACTTAAAGACATTGAGCTATCATCTGAAAAGCTTAATGAATATAAATCACAAATGCAAGAGACAGAATTAGACTCAATTTCAATCCCTAAATTTGAATTTGACACCAAATATTCCATGAAAGAAACTCTTAGAAATTTGGGAATGCCTACGGCTTTTACTCCCAAGGCTGATTTTTCTAAAATGGACGGAACTGAAAGCCTGTATATTAACAACGTAATTCATCAAGCTTATGTTAAAGTTAATGAAAAAGGAACAGAAGCGGCTGCTGCAACAGCCGTTATAATGGTATTGGAAGGTATGAAAATGCAAGAGAACGTATTTAGAGCAGACCATCCCTTCATTTTCATAATCCAGGAGAAAGAAACGGGAAATGTCCTGTTTATGGGAAGAGTGACGGATCCAACTCAATAATTCTCACCCAAAAAATGTTGAAGCCAACAAGATTAAATTCTGTCTTATTATATACGGAGAAAAACAGAAGATTTTTAAACAACCCGTTTCTTAATCTTAGCGATGGCAATAAAGAACAATGATTTCATCGAGCTGGAATATGTTGGCAGAGTCAAGTCCAATGGTAAGGTGTTTGACACTAACATTGAGAAAGAAGCCAAGGAAGCCGGAGTCTATAACGAGAAGGCAACATATGATCCTATAATCATCACTGTCGGAAAACAGGATGTGTTAAAGGGGCTTGATGAAGCGTTAGTTGGCAAAGAGGAAGGCCAGGAATTCTCTGTAGACATACCTGCTGAAAAGGCCTTCGGAAAAAAGAACCCAAAGCTGGTTAGGATGATGGGCCTGGCAAAGTTCCAGAAAGAGAACATAAGGCCTGTTCCGGGACTTCAGCTGGATTTCGGAAACAACATGATAGGCACTATTGTCACTGTAAACGGCGGCAGAGTCATGGTGGATTTTAACCATCCCTTAGCAAACAGGGAACTTTCATACGAAGTAAAGATAAACAAGATCATCAAAGACACAAAAGAGAAAGTTAAAGGATTCCTTGAATTCTATCTTGACAAGAAGGATCTTGAGCTTGATGTCAAGGAAAACAATGTCGAGATAACCACGAAACAGGAATTCCCTGACGAGATACAGAAAAAAATTGAAGAGAAGATTAAAGAGAGAGTGCCTGAGATCAAGACAGTAAAGTTCAAGAATCCTGAGAAAAAAGAGAGCAAAGAGTAAGATTTCTATATAAATTTTTTATTCTCCCGGAAGATTGCCCATAATACCGGACAAGGAAATAAATACTAATCCTTATTTTGAACAAGGATGAATAAGGAATTGACACTAAAAAATAAGATTCACCTGATAAGAGGAAAGCAGGTAATGATAGATAAAGATTTGGCTGAGTTTTATGCTGTGCCTACAAAGGTATTAAATCAAGCTGTAAAAAGAAATCTCGGAAGATTTCCTAAAGATTTTATCTTTCAATTAACTGAAAATGAAAAAAATGAACTAGTCACAAATTGTGACCAGTTAAATCAATTAAAACATTCTTCACAATTACCTTATGCATTCACAGAACAAGGCGTGGCAATGCTATCGAGTCTCTTAAAAAGCAAGAGAGCAATCCAAGTCAGCATCCAAATAATCCGGGCATTTATTGCTTTAAGGCATCTTATTGTTAAAAATGGCCAGTTATTCATAAGATTAGAAAATATCGAAAGAAAACAGATACAATATGATGAAAACTTTGAAAAAATATTTGATGCTATAGAAAAGAAGCAGATAAAACCAAAACAAGGAATATTCTTTAACGGCCAAATATTCGATGCTTATGCATTCATATCAAGATTAATAAGGAATGCAAGCAAATCCATAGTTTTGATTGACAATTATGTTGATGACTCGGTTCTAACACTATTTGCTAAAAGAAATGAAAATGTTCCAGTCACAATCTATACAAAAAAAATCACAAAACAACTAAAGCTAGATATAGAAAAATACCATTCCCAGTATCCTGAGATTAAGCTGAAGGGATTTAAGCTTTCTCATGACCGCTTCCTAATAATCGATAACAAGGATATCTACCATATAGGAGCCTCATTAAAGGATTTGGGAAAGAAGTGGTTTGCATTCTCAAAGCTTGACAAGAGCAGTTTTGAGGCATTAAGCAAAGAGCTTCCTTGCTGAGATCAAGACAGTAAAGTTCAAGAATCCTGAGAAAAAAGAGAGCAAAGAGTAAGATTTCTCCGATAAAGTTAAAAATAGGAAGTTATTCCAAACTATGAATTTGTTATTCACGCTCTAAAAGGAGGAGAAAATGGATAATATCATCAAGAACGCAACACAGCAAGAGAACAATAATCAACGAAATTCCAACCCGATGGATGCAGAACTTGAAAAGATTCTTGCAACGCAAAGGGCAAAGATAAAGGTAATCGGCGTAGGCGGCGGAGGAAACAATTCCATCAGCAGGATGTCTGAAGTAGGGATTGAAGGCTGCGAAACAATAGCAGTGAACACTGACGCGCAAGACCTGCTTTACGCGAACACTGATGTCAAGATACTTATCGGAAAAGAGCTTACCTTAGGGCTTGGCGCAGGAAGCGAGCCGAGCGTTGGAGAGGAAGCTGCGAAAGAGACCGAGTCCGAGATAAAGCAAAAGCTTCAGGGCTCTGACCTCATATTTCTTACATGCGGGCTTGGCGGAGGCACAGGTACTGGAGCCAGCCCGGTAATAGCATCACTGGCAAAGAAGCAGGGAGCATTGACAATAGCGATAGTAACATTGCCTTTTGAGATTGAAGGAGAGAAAAGGATTGAAAATGCAGTTATCGGCCTTGAAAAGATGGAGAGCAATGTTGACACCTTGATTGTGGTGCCTAATGACAAGCTTTTGGAATTAGCGCCTGATCTGCCGCTGCAGACAGCATTCAAGATTGCTGACGAGATACTTACCAATTCTGTAAAAGGCATTGCAGAGCTTGTGACAAAGACAGGCCTTGTGAACCTTGACTTTGCAGACATAAGGGCAGTCATGACAAAAGGCGGTGTCGCGATGATAGGCATTGGCGAAAGCGATACTGACAACAGGGCAATGGAATCTGTTGAGAAGGCGGTGAACAATCCCTTACTAGACGTAGACATAACAGGAGCAAACGGAGCATTAGTTAATGTCTCTGGAGGACCTGACATGACTCTTGACGAGGCAAAACAGGTTGTTGAAGCAATTTCCAACAAGCTAGCTGACAATGCAAGAATCATCTGGGGCGCACAGATTTCAGAGGATCTGCAGAACAGCATGCGGACATTGCTCATAGTTACAGGAGTTAATTCGCCGCAGATTTTCGGACCCATGAAAAAGCTGAATTCTGAAGGCAAGAAGAACATTGAAGAGCTGGGCATAGAATTTGTTGACTGAAGATTTCCAATATTGCTGAAAATTTCTTTCTTATTTTTTGATTAATGTTATAAAGCCTCTTTTTTTGGAAACAGATATGGGACCAAAAGCCTTATAAACAATAGTTTACACCTATAAACTAAAATGGACATATATAAATTAAAGTTTACAAGGCTTCAGTCAGAGATATTCCGGCTGCTATGCATAAAAGCTGGTTTTGGAATTAACCAGAGGGGCATTGCAAGGTTGCTAAAAGTGTCTCCGACAGCAGTAGGCAAGGCGATAAAAGGCTTGAAGGAGGAAGGCCTGGCAAAAGTGGAAAAAAGCAAGACAATGAATCTCATGAGCATTAAGCTTGACAGGGATAATCCTGAAGCAATTGCAATGAAAAGGGCAGAGAATCTCAAAATGATTCAGGAAACAGGGCTCACACAATTCCTGGAAGAAAAATTTCCGGGCTGCACAATCATACTTTTCGGCAGCTACTCCACAGGAGAAGATACAGAAAAATCAGATATAGACATTGCCGTCATAGGATCAGAGGGCAAGGAACTAAAATTAACAAAGTACGACAAAATGCTTGAAAGGCCGGTATTCCTGAATTTCTACATCGGACTCAAGCAAGTAGACAAGAACATGAGGGCTAACTTATATAATGGCATAGTCTTGTCGGGAGCGATAGAGCTATGAGGCCGTTAAAAACATTTGAAGAATATATTAAGCGAGGAACAGTAAGGAAAAGGAAAAAAGATATTTCAAGAGCTTCTTCCCTTGCTGAAGAGGCAAAGAACAAGAAAAAGTTCATTGACGAAGCCTATAAGAAGATAGGAATCAAAGATTATAATGCGAACAGCATAATAGAGAACAGCTATGACGTCATCATGTGCCTTTTGCGGTCAAAAATGCTTCTTGAAGGATACCATTCATCAGGAGAAGGGGCCCATGAAGCTGAAGTGGCATTCATGCAAAAATTAAGGTTTACAGAGAATGATATAAGATTCATGAATCAACTAAGATATTTCAGAAACGGAATTCTTTATTATGGGAAAAAGTTTGATGCTGAATATGCGGAAAAAATCATAGATTTCTTAAACAAGGCTTTTGATAAATTAGAAAAAAAGTAGCTATAAAAAGAACATTGAAGAGCTGGGCATAGAATTTGTTGACTGAAGATTTCCAATATTGCTGAAAATTCCTTTCTTATTTTTTGATTAATGTTATAAAGATGATGAAAATTCAAGGATAAAATGCTTGGACCAATAACTTTAAATAATAGTATGGATAAGCATACTAATATGAAAGAAAAGTACGAGATAAAAAGATTGTTCTTCAACAAGCCTTCAAGACAATGGCATTTTGAGGAGATTCTCAGAGAATCTGGAATGAGCAGATCCCAAACAAACCAATGGCTTAAGAAACTATTGAAAGAAGGCATAATCTCCAGGAAGAAAAAAAAAGGGAAAATGCCTTATTATACTGGAAACTTCAATAGCCCAGCATACAGGAACTGCAAAAAGATTTACGCATTACAGCAATTATATGACTGCGGATTGCTCAACCATTTGCAATCCTTAAAAAAGGCAGACTCTGTAGTCATATTCGGAAGTTTTGCAAGAGCAGATTGGAACAAAGAGAGCGACATAGATATTTTCATATATGGCGATGACAAGAATTTAGAGCAAGGGAAATTTGAATTAAAGCTCCAAAGAGAAATACAAATCTTCAAAGCGAAAAAAAATGAAGATTTAAAAAATTTTCAGCCAGGGCTGCTAAAAAATATAGCAAACGGATACATTGTCAAAGGAGATCTTAATTTTCTGGAGGTAAGATGCCAAAACTGAAAACCAAAGAAGAAGCATATGATGATTGTTTAACCCAAGGATTTATCCAAGAGAAAGAGCTGATTGAAAAAGACAGAGTAAGAACGATACTTGAATTTGCGGAAGAGCTAGAAAAAACTGCAGAGGATATTAAAAAAGGAATTAGTAAAAAAAGCTTAAGATGGAGCATAGTCTTTACTATGCATTATGATGCCCTGCATGAACTGGCAGAAGCTTTAATATTATTAGATAAAAAGAGGATTGCAAATCACCAGTGCCTGTTTGCTTATATCTGTATGAAGCACAAAGAGCTTGAATTCGACTGGGATTTTTTTGAAAAAGCAAGAACAAGAAGAAATGGCATCCTTTACTATGGCAGTCTTACAAATTACTTTGCTTGGAAACAGCTTGAAACACAATTTAAGATTTATATCAGTACATTAAGAAAAGCAGTTAAGGAAAAGCTTGAAAGCTGAAAATTTCTTTCTTATTATAGCATGACAGGGCTTTCGAAATGCTTATAAATGTGCTCTTCCTTGATAATAGTAACAAGTATTTACTATTTCGGAGGTAATATATATGAGGCGAAACCCAAGACTGTTTAGTGATGAGGAATATGCGTTCCTGCACAATGTTTTTTTAAAACGTCCAGAAGAGACTAAAATCTTCAAGAGGATAAAAAAGAAAAGAGGAATAGATCTTGACGGCACAGAGATAAAGCATATCAAGAGAAGATATGAAAAATGGAGAGATACGCAAGACAGCGAGAACCCCATCTTCTTTGTGCAGAAAAATTCAAGAAGGATGTAATTTTTTCATGAGCCGCGGCAATGCCGCTATGCTCCTTATTATGTGATCAGGATTCTTCTTTCTTAATTCACTTCTTGACTGGTCGCCAGTCAATACAGAGATTGTTTTTACGCCAGCTTTTTTTGCAGCGCCTATGTCATATATTGAATCTCCTACCATGTAGCATGCTTTAGCCCCGAGCTTTTTCGTTACCTTAACTATCTCATCAGGGCTTGGCTTGGAATGCTTCACCTCGTCAGCGCCGACCAGTATCTCAAAAAGGTTCTTGTCAATGTTCGCGTTCTCAATTATAGCTTCCATCTGCGCATGAGTGCAGTTTGATAGCAGCGCCAGCTTGTAGCCCATTGTCTTGAGCTTCTTCAATGCCTTTCTTGCGCCAGGTATCACTTTGACATGCCTTGCAGTCTTTTCAATTACGAACTTGTTATGGAAATAAAGGACCTTTTCCAGTTCTTTCTTGCTTATTTTAGGATAAACGCCTTTTACCACAAGAGCCTTGTCCTTGCCGAAATGCTCTATCAGCTTTTTTGCAGGAACCTTCTTTAATCCAGCTTTCTCAAAGGCCATGTTGAAAGCTTTCACATGTATCCTGTTCGATCTTACAATTGTATTGTCCATGTCCATACAGACTAGCATAGAAGTATTTTTAATTTTCAATCTTATTAATTTATCGAAAAAATAATGCTTATTCATTTTTAGTTTTATATTAAGTTAGACCTTACACCAGCAGCAAGCTACAAGGGATTTAATCCAAAACAGGATAAAATAGCCTTGTCCATGCCCTTATTTTTTATCTGTTCAAAACCCTATGGCCTGCTAAATTCTAAGAGATTTTAGCTTCCGTTTTTGTCTTTTTCCATTATTTTTTACATAGGATTTTAATTCTTTCAAGCAAGCCATATATTCACGAGCCTTTAAATTACAAAGTAGACCCATTAGAATGTATTTCCCTTCTTTTTTAGGATATTTGACAAGCCGTGCAGAAAAGCTTTTTCCCATAATCCTATCTAATGGCGTAGAACTGGAAACTATTTTTATTTTCCTCGTTTCAATGTCTTGAAAGTGAAAGTCATAAAGAGGTTTGCCGTTTGTATCAAGTTCGCCAGTCCTAATCTTTTTATCAAACCTTAAGTCAAGCCTTTCTGATTTTCTGATTGCTTTAAATTGTTCCTTGTCAAAGGCTTGGAGCTTGGGGTATAGTGAATCTGTTAGAAAATCTATAAGCAACTTGCCTTCACAGTTATAATGAAACAAAGCATATTCCAGAATGTATTCATTAAATAGAGAATTTGGTTTTTTTGTTTTATTTTTCACACGCTTAATAAAGGGAAATAGAATCTTTTCTGATTCTTCGATAATATCATCAACTATGCCTATCCCTTCCAGATAATAGAATATCGTACCATATACATCTAAGTATGCCATTTTTAACTCCTATTGTTAAATCTCCTCCATCTCAGGATACTGTTCCGGAGCTTTTCCCTTCAAATCCACAAAGGCAGGATACATCTTGTTCTTCTGAGTTTTGCCAAAGCCAACTACTTGCACCTCAAAGCTGTGGCAGTCGCCGAAATCAAAAAGATAAGCAAATTTTTGCCCCTTAGAGAAACCGAAAATCCCCAATTCCGCTTCATCAGCAG
>CAZFZD010000033.1:0-1108 GCA_964522895.1 Candidatus Woesearchaeota archaeon
GAGCTTCCCCCATGATATGGCTTCCCTCATCCTTGCGCCGGAGAGGGAGCCGTCCCATTCTACTGCGGTGGTAATGTATATGGCATAATCCAGTCCGTCGCGGAATTGATTCCACCAGATGACGTGATGCTTGGAGATCCCTCCCCCTATCATCAGGGCCCCAGTTTCCTCCGCATCGAAAATGATGTCTGATAGCTCCTGTTCATCCTTCAACAGGTCAAGTTTGAAATCCGAATGGGTCTGCCTCCACATCCACAGCTGTGATCCGAATGCACCGTCCGTGGGGCCGGGCAGGAAAACGGGGATATCATTTTTGGCAGCCCAGTATGTTATGGAAGACTCATCTGTGAGCCTCTTTCCGACCTCATGAACGATCTCTCTTGTGGAAAACTCTCTCTTGTCTCCTTTCCAGATGTCTGTCATCAGCTCCCGCATCTTGTTTTCGAGGATTATCCCGTAGGAATCGATGGGAATCAGGACATTTCCAAGTCTGTGTATCTTCCTGTGGTACAGTTCGGTGTCATCCATATCGAAGGAACCATGATGGTACCTCCTCCAGATCCTTGCAAGATCATGATCCAGGGTTCCGCATGTTGTAACTATTCCGTCCACCCACCTTCTCTTCACCATTTCCTTAATAACTCCCCTGCATCCGGTGGAGATTATGCATGCCGGAAATGAGAGGAACTTGTAGCAGCTGTCATTTCCAATCATGTCCTTCATTATCGAGGCGGCTTCTGCCAGCTTCTTTGCGGTGAATCCGCCCCCTCTGCCAAGAGCAGACATGAGGTCGGAGACAGTGTGGATGCTATCCAGATCCACATCCTCCACCGGTGGAATGTCCATTTCTTCGCTCATGAGAATCGCTCGGTAATGGTAGGGGTGATATACATATTTTGATTATTTGGGGGTAGCAGTTTTATTCAAGCTGATCATACTTCGATCATGGAGGATCCGAGACCTGGATTGATATTGACGCTGATCGTCCTGTCCCTGATCCTCAGGTTCAACGGCGCGATCCTCATCTGGACAAAGAGAGATAGAATCCCTGTTATTCCGGCGGTTATCCTGGATATATTCTCTCCTGTATTATGTCTTGCAACGGTTT
>CAZFZD010000033.1:1118-10529 GCA_964522895.1 Candidatus Woesearchaeota archaeon
CCGGAAGGAGCTTTTCAAAAGATACAGTATCACCACTAAAAGGAACTATAGTGATGATGGCGGCATTGCTACTTTCGCAGTTCATAACTGGAATGATCTTTGTCGGGGCATATTTCCTTCTGGGTCTCCCGGTACCCGCGGGAAGGGCCATCGGTCCCGCAAGCGACGGTTCAACTTTTCAGCCGGTTCATATTCTCTTCCTGATCTCATTTTACTCCCTTCTTCTGTTCCTGATGCTGCAGATTCTGAGGAATGATTTTCGGCCTTTTTCTTTTTTCAAAGGGAAAAAGGTTCTTTCAACAACCCTGTTTGGCCTGACAGCTCTCTTACCACTCGTTGCCGCTGCAAACCTTTTTGTCTATGCTTTCGATGAATTGGGTTACGGAGGAGCACCCAACCTTGTCTCGGATGTTGACGGATTTGCTGATGTATATCTTCCGAGTTTGGAAAGGCATTGAAAACCTTTTGAAAAGCGATAAGGATGTCTGGGAAAGCAACAATGATCCTGATGAAGGCTACAGGAGCCTTGAGAACAATCTTGAACTTGTTAAAGAAGAATATGATATGCTAATTAAAAATGAGATAAAGGATTCTGTCATAGGATTCAACCATAACAGGCTTGAAAATCTGATGCAGGATTACCTGAAAAATATAAAAGCACATATCAATGATGAAAGCATTTTCAACAAGGTCACTCAAAGGTATGAAAAACCTAATGAAAAAAAGATGGAGATGGTCGAAGACAAGCTTGGACTTGACAAATCTAACAGGGAAGAATTCAGGAAAAACTTATTGAGAGATATGGGCAGCCGGGCAATTGCTGCAGGCAAGGATTTGAGTTTCAGGACAACCAACATGGAACTTTTCAAGCAGCTTGAAGAGGGAATGTTTGAAAATAAGAAGAAAAAGCTCAAGATGGATAACATGCAGCTTGAAGATGCAATTAACAAGTTCGGAACAAAGAGGTTTGAAAAATTTGAACCTGAACAGCAAAAGATTATCACTTTTACATTAGACAACATGATAAAAGAATTCAATTATTGCAAGCATTGTGCAAAAGATGTTTTCAAATATGTGCTTAAAGAAGGAATAATTGATTTCAAGGGAGGAGAATAAAATGAACGATGAAAATGAAATGATTCACAGGCAGATAACAACCCCTGTCATCTATCATGAGGGCAAATTCCCTTATGATGCTAAGTCCTGGCTATTGAAGAATAGGATTATAAAATTTTCGCAGGAAATTACTCAACAGTCTGGAGACCATTTACAAGATTTGTTGCTTGTGCTTGACAGCCTGAAAAAGGAAGGCAGCAATCATAGCGAAGATATCACAATGTACATAAACAGCCCAGGCGGCTCTGTATGGGCAGGATTGTCTATCTATGATACAATGCAGCATATTAGCTCTGACATCTCTACTGTATGTGTAGGACAAGCCGCGAGCATGGGATCTATACTGCTTCATGCCGGGACTGAAGGTAAAAGGTATGCACTGCCTAACTCATGCGTCATGATTCATCAGATTGCTGCTGGAAGTACTGGAAAGAAAAGAGACATGGATGTTAACCATAATATGGTTGAAAAACTTGAAGAAAAGCTTTTGGACATCTATGTCAAGCATGTCCCTAAAGACAGTGAAGGCTATGTAAGAAGTTGGGGTGGCGATCCTCACGCCAAGAAAGTCGAAGCTGTGAAGCCTGAAAAGATGAATCCTGGCGAGGCCAAGGAATGGCTGCGAGCATGGGGCGCACAGTGCGACAGGTTTTTGGATCCTGAGCAGGCAAAAGACATGGGATTTATTGATGGTGTAATCTATCCGAGCAAAGAATAGTTTTATAAACTTTTTTTGCCATATTATCTATTGAGGTATAACAAAAATGGAAGACTTAAAATCAAATTTCAGCAAGCATTATTCTGACAAAGAGATATTGCCAACATTGCATTTCAAGCCAAAAGGCAAGGCAGAAAAAAGAGTTCTTGTTATAGGATCTGAGCATGGCGATAAAGTCCATGGAACATTAGCAATGATAGACTTTATGCATCAGCTCAACGATAAGCCGCTCAAGAAGCTGCACATGGATTTTGTGCCTGTGATTGACATAAAAGGCTATCCTGGCAAGAGGACAATAATAGGCGATGAAGGTTTTGGCAAGCCCAAATATCTGGATGCAGGATATAGGAGCCATGATATGCCTGAAGAGATAAGCTGTCTCTTGAACAAGATTAGCGGAGATTATGATTTAGCAGTGCAGTTGAACACTGTGTTTAAGGAAGAAGCACCATTAATCAATGGAAATTATGTAGTGCCGCAAATACAGACAGAAATTGTAGAAGTTGATGGAAAGTTCAAGCAAAGGTTCAATATGGGTCCTGAATACATGGATCTAGTCGGTGCAGTAATAAATGGGTTTGCAAGCAAAGGTGTGAGTTTGCTTACTGCAAGCGAACAGGGTTATTTAGGGGACGGGCATGTGCTCGGAAGACCAGGCCTAGTGATTCCTGGCGAGGAAGATAATGACGGTTCCATAACTCCTAAGACAAGGAACCTATTTTCATTAAAGTGTGCTAAAAACAATATTGCAAGCCTTGAAATTGTAAGTTTGGCAAACAAGCTTGAGCCTAACAACAAGGCAGCAGCAGTGCATAAGATTGCTCTTGAAACTTTAGTAAAACTTTACGAAAATTAATTTTTTCTTTTATATATTATTATGCCGTAATAACTTACAAGCAATAAAACGACTATAAGAAAATTCCAATTGTCAAATACTGGAAACTCTTTCTCCATTATGCAGCCCTTGAAACGGTTGTCCCATTGGTTAAGCAATATGTCTGAACAGCCTTCAGGCTTTTCACCGTTCCAGGAGCATACGCACTCATCTGGAGTTAGGCCCTGGCACCTTTCCATCACATATTCTCTTGCAAAACCGCCTTCAGTATCGCAAGGGTCTCCAGGCTCACACTCATAACAATCGCTCCATTCCAAGTCAGTGCAGTCCATGTCAGGTATGCAGCCGGCAGTGCCTATTGTTGTTCCTGTACACTTGTTTGAATCTGAAGATGTGAATATGTATTCGTCAAGGCAATCGTCTACCTGGTCGCAGTCGGCGTCTATGCAGCCGTTTATCCCGTCACATTGTGTCTTAGAAGCTGAGCAGCCTGCCGCATCCAATGAAGCTTCGGTGAAATCGCATTCATCAGTATAATCGTAAGGGTTAAGCGCTATGCACTGGGAGTTGACTGTCAAAATGTCTGATTCTGACGCCTGCACCGTGCTTTCTCCGCCTTTTTTCAATGATGCTGTGAAAGTGAAATCATCATTAAACTGTCCTGAAGGCTTGCCGTCAGTTGACCACCATATTGCCAATGAATGGTTTGGCAATGCGCCACCGCCAAAATAATCCGGCAGGGTTCCAAAAGGAATGTCGTCAAGGCTTTGGTTGAAAGTTGAACCGCCCTTCTTAATTGTAAAATCAACAAGATAATCTTCGCAATGCTTTGCCTGAATAATCATAAGAGCCATCTGCCTCATGCCGATAGTCTCAACAGGATTAACCTGATTTCCTTCAACAATACCCCATGCCACTCCTGTAACAGAGCATACGTCTTCCCCTGCAGTACAGCAGAATTTTTTTGTAAAACCTGTATCGCAATCTGAAACATGGGCATTCTCTAATGTGTCATCCTGTACACTAAATAAGCAAGTGTCAAATCCTTCACAATCTGTAGTTGAATAGCCGCAAGTCAAGGATGATGGTGATGAGAGATAATAATCTACATAATCCGGGTTTCCGGATTCTATTGCTACGTGCGCATTCTCTACTGGAGGTAATAAAGATACGGCATACTTGTTGCCTGAAACTTCTGTCGTTGTAGCCAATCCCGGTATACCGTAGCAGCAAAGATGGTAATCAAAACCGCTTGTATCTGGGTCGCCCAAATGGCCACCATGTTCAATATCTGATAATTTGAACAATAATGCTCCGTTCTGGCCGCAATCATCAGGAGCTTCCACTATCTCGCAATCCAATTTCGCTGTAACAACCAGAGAATTAAATAGAAAAATAATGCAGATTAAGATAATTAATGTTAGTTTTCTCATTTGAATTGTCTGTGAAAGCCGTATGTTTTTCCACAACCTCTTTTTTTAAGCTAAGTAATATTCTAAAGTTGTTCTTTATTTATATAATTTGTTATATGCAATCTTGCTTAATTTGCAGAAATTGTTAAACGAAAATTATATATAATAAATTATCCTTAAAAAATATAATAATCGAGGTGATATTTAAGATGAAAAAATACTGTTTAATTTTATTTGTCATTCTGGCATTGTTTCTAACAGGTTGTGAAAATATTTCAGAAGAGACAATTAAAGATTTGGCTGAAAATGTGGACGTGGGCATTGTTTGTAACGATCCTTATATAAGACATGGTGCTGAATGCTGTTTAGATCAAAATTCCAATAATATCTGTGACACTGATGAAAATCTGATCACTGAACAAGAAGCAGAAGAAAAGAAAGAAGAAGCTATTGCTGAAGGAATAATCTCTGAAGAAGTTGAAGAAGAGATTGAAGATGAAGTTGAAGAAGAGATTGAAGAAGAAGTTGAAGAAGAGATTGAAGATGAATCTGATGAAGAAAAAGAAGAAGCTATTGATTTGGAATTCGTTTCCAAGACTAAAATAACAGATTTTAGCGATTATGTGAGATGGGCATATCCAACACTTTCACCTAATGGTGAAAAAGTGCTTTATAGGTCTTATGATAATGAAGTGAGCAAAGATGGTTGGATTTTAGAGATGATTGATACTGACGGATCATTGGATGCAACTAAACTCTTCACTACAAATGCTGAAGGATCATTTTATACGCTTTATGACCATGGGCTGGCTTTTGATTCCAATACTGAATATGCTTACTTTACTGTTAATAGGTATGGGGATGCGGAAGAGTCTAGGCCAAATGAGATTAACCTGGCAAGAGTTAAATTATCTGATTTGTCTTTTACACCAATAGATTTAGATGTGCCTGGATTTGATGTAGCAAATGTGATTAATTTCGTTTTGGCTGGAAACCATGCATATGTCTTAGTAGGCACTTGGGAAGACGTTGATAGGTTTACTTCTCCTTTGGTAGGTGCAGACAGGAATCCTGATGGTATGGCTTTCATCAAACTAGATTTAAGTGATTTGAGTCAGGAAGTGATTTACCAAAGCACTGAAGAAACTTCAAGAGATTATCCAAGCGCCTTTGGAAGTTTATACTATAATGAAGAAGCAAATGAGCTTTATTATAAAGGTGTAGAGGATTATGGTTATGTTGAAAATCTAGGCAATGTATTTACACATAGTTATTTCACTCTGGACTTGGATGATTACTCTGTGGATATATTCCCAGAAGAATTAGATGCTTATGGATTAGAAGCTGTTGATGAAAATAGTTTGATTCTTAGTGAAGGTTCAACTTTATTTTCATATGACTTGGAAACTAAGGAAATCAATACAATCGGCAGCTATTCTGGAATGCCAAGAAACAGGGGTGCAGTAAACGGTCTAGTCTATATTGGATGCGATCAAGGACAAATGTACTGTACCAGCGGTTTAGAAGTCTCTGATTTTGAAGGAAATAAAAAGAGGTTGATAGAAGAGGATTATGAAGAGCCAATCTTAGCCTGGCCTAGCCAATCTCAGTTTTTTGCTGGACAGTTGATTAGTGATGATGGTAAAACTGTGCTAATGCAGAAGTTTGACAAGTATTCAGGGACAATGGATTACTTTGTTGTAAACCTTGAATAATTTTTTTTATTTTTTTATTTTAAGAGGAAAAATGAAAAGCTTGAAAATATGCTTCACAGTGCTCGTCTTATTTCTGATAAATGCTTGTATGGCAGATATTGCCCCTAATAACCTTGAGGATTCTAATCAAGCAGAGAGTAATATTAAAACATCAGACACGACAACCCTGATCTGGCCAGACAAGGCAGCTTTTAATTTCAGAGATGGGAAAGCG
The DNA here is from genome assembly GCA_964522895.1 of Candidatus Woesearchaeota archaeon. Classification (GTDB taxonomy): domain Archaea; phylum Nanobdellota; class Nanobdellia; order SCGC-AAA011-G17; family GW2011-AR17; genus JAHIMK01. The sequence continues at coordinate 7,129 of CAZFZD010000033.1, forward strand.
ATATCATTTGATAAAGCTCTGGAAAAATCCGATAATATCCATGAGGCTTTTGATATTACCCTAGAACCTTGGACTTATCCCGGCTGGTGTACTAATTTCATAGATATGGGGAAAGTAAGCTTGGATAGTTTAACTAGCCCTCCAACATCAGGATATAATGATGATGAGTTAGCATATAATAGCTGTGAAGAAGTTGAAGAAGGGCATGCTTACTGGATAAAGACCAGGAATGGAAAGTTTGCCAAAGTCAAGGTAAATCTTGCGGAATTTATCGGTGCTAGTGATAAAGGCAATGTGAATAAGGTTGTATTCGATTGGGAATACTTAGGAGGTTAGAATGGACTTTGAAAAGGCAATAAATGATACAAATATCAAAAAAAACGAGATTATAGACTGGAGAAAGGCAAAAATCATCTCTTCAGGGGATATGAGGCTGTCTGGATTTCTTATTTTATTAAAGAACAAATTAGTTTTTTTGAAAAAGAAAGTCTTGGGTTCTTATGTAAAAACCTATGAGATTGAACTTTCTAAAATAAGTAAAATTAATAAATTGACTTTTATGAGGCATTATGTCTTTTATGCGAATAAAGCTGAAAAAGATGCAGGATTCTTCAAAAAGTTATTTTCTTCAAAGAATATGCAAGTATTCATGAAAGATGGCAAGCCTTTTGTTAAAAAAATCAAGCAAACTAATCCTAAAATAGAATTGAAAATCTAATTATACGCCACAGATTGTTTTAAGGATTGTTCCGTCAGCCGCAACAGTGAAAACTTCTTCATAGCCAATCTCATCTTCAGCAAAAACATTGTAAAAGATGTTATTTAATTTTGCAATGCCTGTTATTTCAAGATCTTTATAATCCTCTGTTTGTGAAAAGTATACTTCTACATCCTGCTTGTCTCTTAAATCAGCCTCGCCTTCGTAAAGTATGGCAGATTCTGGAGAAGAATCATCACACCAACACCTGTCAACCATACAATCAAACAGCTGGCAAACGTCATTCCAATGTGCATTGCATTTTTCAGGGATTTCGGCATGAAGCAAGCCTGCAAAATGGCCCCTTTCATTTTCAAAATCCGATCCCGGACCGATATAAAGCTTATTGACATAGATATAGCCTATAACACTAAAGATTATGATTAAGATTCCAATCAAATAAGCAGTTTGTTTTTGCATGGTAAAATCCTTATTAAATAGAATGATTTATTGTTTAAAAAGATTTTTAAAAATGATTAGAAAACTTTAAAAAAGCGCTTTTTCTTTCAGAAAAATATAATTAATTTAAGACCAAAAGATTTAAAAAGATATTTTATCCCTAAAAAGTAATAAAATTTATAAAAATGGCTAAACACAAAATACAACAGGACGGATTGCTGGGAAATGAAATGATTTTAGAAACGCAATTCCCAGAAAAAAGCACAGGCAAGATTTCTTTCGGCCCAGAGATGGAGTTTTTTACTGTTAAAAAGATAAATGGAATCTGGGCACCAATAGATATAATAGGCTCATTCAAGAAAAGCCCTTATTTTGAAGACCCAAAAAAGGAAGCATCAAATGGGAAACATCTGAAAATAAAGCCTGAACTGACAGGCGAACAGATTGAGCTGGATGCTGGTCCCGAGACAAGCCTCGCTGCAATAGAAGCTAATCTAAACGCTTTACTTAACGAAGCTCTGAGCATTGCAGAAAGTGCAGGAGCCAAGCTTATGCCTGCTGCATTATACCCTTTAAAGCATGAATTTTCGATATATAACCTGCCAAGGTACCATTTTTTAACAAAGACCATAGGGCCGGACATGCGAAGGAACGCACCGAGAGTAACGTCCGATCAGATAAATGTCGGAGGCTATGAAGAGGCTGAAGCCTTTCAGGTATTCAACTTCCTCAGAAAAGCCCTCCCATTCTATACAGGGTTTGCTGTCGCATCGCCTTTCGTAAACGGAGAGCAAGGAGAAGATTTAGATGAGAGAATCAGAGTATACAATAACACGCTATTAAGGTATCCTGAATTAGCAGGGTTCCCGGAAGAGCTACACTCAATGGAAGATTATATCAAACTGCTTGAAGAAGTTCCTATAATCCAGCATCCTAACATAAATTACAAGCTTATCAGGCCCATGCCTCAAAGGGGCGTCGCAGGAGAGATAAGGTCTATAGACAAGCAGCCAACCGTAGAAGAATACATGGCTTTCGTGGCCCTGACAAAAGGCTTGCTTCAAAACATGGAAGGTTTCAAAGCACCGAAATTCGTAGTCAGGGACTTTTATAAGGCAGTAAAAGATGGAATCTACGACAAGGACAAGTTTAGGGAAGTTTTGGCTGTAGCAAGGAAAGGGTTAACGGTAGAAGAAAAAGATTACCTTAAGCCATTAGAAAGGCGGCTGGAAAAAGGCACTGTCGCTGAAAAGCTGGTCAGGCTTGTTCAGGATGGAGCAACTGTCAGCGAAGCCTATGGCACCCTTTGCAATGCAGCAGAATCCGGAAAGGCTTATATTTAAATGGAAATCATTAAAAAATTATTGTTGGAATTGATAAGTTTCGATACCCAGAACAATGATGATTCTTTAAAAGGATACACTTTGGAGCTATTGCAGCATGTCGAGAAGAGGCTGAAAAAGGTTTCTGGAATAAACGTCACGCTTTTGGAGTATAACCTAGGTAAGGACCTAGGCAGCAGAGGTATTCTTGTTGCTTATCTTGACGATGAGCTACCGAAGATAATGCTTCAGGGGCATGTTGACACCGTCCCGTTCGGGGATTTCCAGGGCAATGCCTTGGGCGAAGTCAGGGGCGAAACAATATACGGGCGAGGGGCAGTGGACATGAAAGGCCCTGTCTCGGCCATGATAACAGCTTTTGAACGAATACATTCCCTCGAGAAAAAGAAGTACAGCCCGGTCCTATTATTGACATCTGACGAAGAGGCCAAGGGTTTTGCGGGAATAAAGAAATTCCTGGACACAAATGAGATGCCTGTTGATTTCGCAATCTGCGGAGAACCCACGGATTTCAAGATTTACAATCGTTTCAAGGGAGCAGCTTACCTCATAATAAATGTCAAGGGAAAATCTGCGCACGGCTCAAGGCCGTATCAGGGCAGGAACGCAATCTATGAAGCAAATAATATAATCAATTTGCTACAAGATTTCTCCAAGCAGATATCCTCGATAAGCAATCCTGATTTCAAGACCGGCAACGAGCATACGATGCAGTCAACTTTGAATGTCGGAAGGATTGTGGGCGGAGACAAGGTAAATACCGTGCCTGAAAAATGCCGCATAGAATTTGAAATGCGCCTGGTGAAGCCTTTTGAAGTTTATGACAAGGAGCTGAAAGAAAGGGTTCTTGACAAGATTGACGAGTCCGTCTCATTTGAGATCAAGAAAGTATTTAGCCATAA
>CAZFZD010000034.1:0-10114 GCA_964522895.1 Candidatus Woesearchaeota archaeon
GAAACAAAACCTTGAATGAGTTTTCAGTACCAGAGTGGATATTAAATGCTAAATTATGGCAGAAAAGACTGTTTTTAGCAGGTTTGTTTGGGGCAGAATTAAGCAGTCCGAAGACTGTGACCAAACACGGCTACAATTTTTATGATCCAGTATTGTCAATGAACAAATCAGAAGAGAAAAAGGAAAACCTAAAGCAATTTTTACTTCAGATTAAATCTTTGTTGAAGGAATTCAATATTGAAAGCACATTGTTGAATGAGAGGGAAGAATATGAAGGCAAGAATGGCAAGAGTTACAGGCTAAGATTGCAAATCTCTTCAAAACCTAAAAACCTGATCAGGCTCTGGACCAATATAGGCTTTGAATATAATAATGAAAGAAGATATCTAGCAAATGCTTCTGTACAATATCTGAAGAAAAAAGAAAACGTTTTGAAACAGAGGAATGATGCAATAACTAAGGCGAAGCGATTAAAGCAACAAGGGAAAAAGCCGAGGCAAATCTATTCAGAACTCACTTTTCCTTATGTGAACAGAAGATTTTTGGCAAGGACTTTGTTTGAAGGCAGAGAAACTCCAAGAGTAGCCTATAACTTTGAAAAATTTGATGATTTTTTAAAAAAGCAAACAGATGGCTTGGGAAAGACCGGCCAGGTATGGGCCAAAATTGTTTCAAAGCAAGAATTGCCTTTCACAGAATATGTTTATGACTTCAATGTCCAGGATGTGCATCATAATTTTGTTGCAAACAACTTTGTTGTTTCGAACTGCGGCATAAACAGCATACGTACAAACCTTACTGTTGATGACGTAAAGCAGAAGCTCCCTGTACTAATAGACGAGCTCTTTAAGAATGTGCCCTGCGGTGTCGGGGCAAAAGGAAGATTAAGGCTCGAGCCCGAACAGCTGGATGATGTGCTGTTGCGCGGCGCAAACTGGGCCATAGAGAACGGCTACGGAGTAAAAGAGGATTTGGAACACATGGAAGAGTCAGGCTGCATGCAAGGCGGCGACATATCAAAAGTCTCAGATTTGGCAAAGAAGCGCGGAAAGGCGCAGTTAGGCACATTGGGTGCAGGAAACCATTTTCTTGAGATACAGGCAGTTGACGAGATATATGATAAGGAAGCTGCAGAAAGCATGGGCATCACAAAAAAGGGACAAGTACTCATAATGATACATTGCGGCAGCAGGGGATTCGGCCATCAGGTTGCAACAGACTACTTGCAGGTGCACGGTAACGCAGTGAAGAAATATGGCTTGAAAATACCCGATAGGCAGCTTGCCTGTGCTCCGTTCAAGAGCCCTGAGGGCCAGGATTATTTCAAGGCCATGAAATGCGCAGTTAACTATTCTTTTACAAATCGATTAGTAATGACGCAATGGATAAGAGAAAGTTTTGAGACTGTATTTGGCAGGGATTGGAAATCTATGGGCATGAATACTGTCTATGGATTGTGCCATAATGTTGTTAAGCTTGAAAAGCACGAAGTTGATGGCAAGAAGATTGATACTATTGTCCATAGGAAAGGCGCGACAAGAGCCTTCCCAGGCATCCCTGTGCTGATTGCAGGTTCTATGGGAACCTCTTCTTATATAATGCTTGGCACAGAAGAGGCCATGAAAAAGAGTTTCGGCAGCTCTGTGCATGGCGCGGGTCGCGTGATGTCAAGAAAGCAGGCCATCAACGCAAGAAGGGGCCAGGATGTCCAGAAAGAGATGGAAGAGCATGGAAGGATTGTAAGGGCTACGAATCCTAAGGTCTTGGCTGAAGAGGCAGATACCGCTTACAAGCCCGTGGATGAAGTCATTGAAAGCGTCCACAATGCCGGAATTTCTAAAAAAGTTGCAAAATTGATTCCTCTTGGCGTCTGCAAGGGATAATTTAGGCAAAACTTTAAATATCTGCGGAATATACATTTAATTAGAGGTAACATAAACTACTGAGGCAACCTTATACTTATAACTCTTGATAACTTTAATTCTTAAAAAGGATAACTGGGTAGTTATGAAAACTCGAAAAATAAAAATGGAAAGCACAAAATTATTTAAGGAAAACAGATTTTTTAGCTTTGACTTACTAAAAATGGGGGTAAAAAATGGTTAATGATAAAAAAGAAAAGGAAAATCCTACATTAGAAAAATTAGCAGAATTTAATTTAGATGAAGAAGAATTGATAACAGCTTCAAAAATTTTGAGAGGGAAAAACGTAAGAAAACAGAAAAAGATAATCTTGCCGTTCGCTAAAAAACATGTGAGGTTTGGTGTTGTTACGGATACACATATGACTAGCATGTTCTTTAACAAAAAATGTTTGGATCATCTATATCACGTCTTTAAGGAAGAAGGCGCAAAATTCGTATTGCATGCCGGAGACATAACTGACGGCGAGAAGATGCACAGGGGCCAAGAGTATCACTTGAGATGCTTGGGTGCAGACAGGGCAGTTGATTTAGTGGTCAATGAATACCCTGATAATGGGCTGAAGACACACTTTGTCATAGGCAACCATGATTATGCATTCTACAAGCAGTCAGGAGTAGATATAGGGCACTTGATTGATGCAAAAAGAAAAGATATGAATTACGTTGGAAAATTTGAAAAGGAGATGGGATTTGAGGCAGACATAGACATTGGAAAGAAAACCATGTTAAGGCTCTTGCATCCTGGCAAGGGAAGCGCAAAAGGGCTTTCTTATCAGCCACAGAACATTGTTGAAACATTAGAAAGTGAGAACAAGCCAAAGATTCTCTTGGTAGGACATTACCATAAGATGGATTACCTTTTCACAAGAAATGTGCATGCATTCCAGGCAGGTACTACACAAGACCAGTCTGAATGGATGAGGACCAAAAGCATTCAGGCCCATATGGGTGGATTCTTGTTGGATGTCTACATGAAAGAGGACGGAACAATTGACAGGCTAAAATATAAAAAGATCAGGGAGGGTTGGTAAATGGCAAAAAAAACAAAAGACCAAAGATTTGAAGAGCTTTGCCAATTGGTTGAAAAAAGCGAATTGGATGATAAGCTGGTAAAAGAAATTGTCAAGCAAATTAAGCATCCAAGATTAAAAAAAGAAGAGATTGACTTAACACATCATCTGAAAGATGGCCATGTCAGGTTTGGTGTTGTCAGCGATACCCAGATGAACAACAGGTATTCAAGAATAAGAGATATCTTGCCCACATTATATGACCTCTTCAAGAAGCAGAAAGCAGAATTTGTTGTACATTGCGGAGATTTGACTGACGGTTGTTTTAAGAAAAATAAGAATGTTGATGAGATGATTAAGCTTTTCCCGTCAGAGATTGTCGATCATGTTGTTGAAGAATATCCGAAAGTTAATGGGCTCAAGACTTATTTCATAGGCGGTAACGACGATGACACGTTCTTGAATAAAGGCCCTAAAGCTTTGAGGATGGATGTCTGCAAGGCCATAGATGAAAAAAGAGAAGATCTTCATTATCTTGGCATGTATGAAGCAGATATCAAGCTTGCTCCCAAAACAATTTTAAGGATATTCCATCCAAGCAAAGGAAGCAGGAAACCTTATACTATATCTTATCCGCTGCAACAGATTATTGACAGGCTGGAAGGCGGTGAGAAGCCCGATATAATGTGCGTAGGCTATTATCATAGGGTTTATAACTTCCGTTGGAGAGATGTGGAGGCATACTTGGCAGGCACAACAGAGAACCAGACCCCGACAATGAGAGCGAATCAGCTCGGTGCGGACGTAGGTGCATGGCTATTGGATGCTAACATAGATAAGAAAGGCGAACTGAAAGATGTGGATTCAGAGATAATACCTTTCTACAGATAATTTTTTTCTTTTTTATTCCCTTTTGGATTAAATGCGTCGCAGATTGCTGCGGTTCGGACACTTCATACAAAATTTTATAAACTATAGCCACTTCTTTTTATCTTATGAACAAGCGAATGCTAGTAATTTTCAGCGCCATGTTTTTCATGGGCATGCTTCTTATAGGGAACGGTATAACAGGATTGTATCTTTTGGATTTCAAGCAGCCGCCCTGTGATGAAAATTTTGATTGCCCTGAATCTGAAGTCTGTTGCATGTTCTACGAAAAGGAGTTTGGAGTTTGTGACATGGAAGACAAGTGTGACGCGATAAGAAAGACCACATATGATGTTAGCCAGAGCATGACAACTTACCATTCATTGAACAAAGAGGATCCTGGCTTTTTGAACATTATGAGCTCGCATGTACAGGCCCCATCAAAGAACAAAACAATTGTTTCAGCTCTTGTAGGGATGGTACTTATACTGTTTGCCTTGTCAGGATATTTCATAGGCAAGATAAGGGACATCAGGACCGGCAGGAGCAGGGCATTCTACAGGCATCATAAACAATGAAACTGGCTTTAATTTCAGACATACATTCTAACCTTGAAGCTTTTGAAGCAGTTCTTGAAGACATAAAAAGGCGGGGCCTGAAGAACATCCTTTGTTGCGGCGACATAGTGGGATATTGCGCAAATCCCAACGAATGCTGCAAGCTTGTAAGGGACAACAAGGTTGTCACTGTAAAAGGCAACCATGACCAAAATGCTGTTGACTTGAAGAATCTGGATGATTATGAGGAGACTGCTGCAGCTGCATTGAGATGGACCAACAAGCAGCTTAGTGAAGAAAACAAGGAATTCTTAAACAATCTTCCTAAGATGAAAAGTATAGACATTAAGGGCTTGAAAATCCTTTTGCTGCACGGATCTGTTGACAATGCACTTTACGGCATGATAGATCATAGGAAACCTGAGAGCTTTTATGCTGACCAGGTTGAAAGGTCAAAGAGCGATATCCTTGCTATTGGCCACACCCATATTCCGATGATAAAAAGAGTAGGAGGCAACATGATTGTCAATCCTGGCTCTGTAGGGCAGCCCAGAGACAACAGGCCGCTTGCATCTTACGCAGTAATAGACACAGAAATCATGTCTTTGGACATAATCCGCATAAAATATGATATGGAAAAAGCTTCAAAGAAAATAATAACAGCCGGCCTGCCGAGATATCTCGCAGACAGGCTTTTCAAAGGGATTTAAAGTTTTTTATTGCGTTTTGGCACATATGTCTGGTTTGCCTTTTTTTCTGCTTTTTTTACTCTTTTCTTCAGCTCTTTCAACTGATTTTCATATTCTGTTTTTAGCTTTTTAGCTTTTTTCTCTGCTTTGGCTTTTGCAGCTTTGGCTTCATTCTCGACAAGCGTCCTTATGAAAATCTCTTTTTTCCTTGCTTCCTTCATTATCTTGTCAGTGAATTCCTTGATCTCTTTTTCGCTTGCCTTGCCTTTCTTGAGCAAGTTCTCTGCAGCTTTTCTTGCTTTGTTTCTTGTCATAATTTCCAAACCGATTCCCATCAGCATTGCCTTTTTGGCAACTTGTTTCAAATCTTTCATAATTTACCTCCTTTTTTCAATCTTCTTTCCTTGATTATGGAAACTGTCAATAGCAGTGTCAGCCAGGCTATAAAAAATAATCCTACATAAGCCAATAAGGGTATGCCGTTTATCAATGGCGGCACATTTGTCTGTATTATTATTGCCACAGCGATTATTAACGCGGCTATGATTATTCCGAAAGTCAGCCTGTTGCTTGACCTGTCCAACTCTAATGCTAAGTCAGTCACGTGGTTGTGCTCAACATCAACATTCACGTGTGCACCTTTTGTCACAGTTCTCATTAGATTACTTAATTCACCAGGAAATGCCTGTACAAGGTCCTTGAAATCTGTAGCTGTCTTCATGAAAGAATGAAGCATATTTTTTGGTTTTACCCTTTCTTTCATCATCTCCTTGACTCTTGGTTCTATATATTCTACCAAGTTGAAGTGCGGGACATATTCTGCACAGTATCCCTGCAATGTCATGAGCGACTTTGCCAATAACGTGAAATTCAAAGGGAAATATATCTTGTACTTTCTTGCCATGTCAAATGAATTTGCAAAGAATGATGCAAAATCTATCTGTTCAAGCTCTGCACCATAATAGTCGCTGAACTTATCTACTAAATCTTGCTTGAATTTTTTCTGATCAAGATTACTCTGGTCGCTTATGCCCAGTTTCAGGTAAGACTTTACAATTCTGTCTAAATCCTGTTCTATAAGCCCCATAAGTATATTTTCAAATTCAGTCACTACTTCTGGCGTCAATCTGCCTACTATGCCGTAATCAAGCAAGGCTATCTTGTTTTGTTTTACCAAAAGCACGTTTCCCGGATGAGGGTCTGCGTGGAAGAGCCTGTACTTGAATATCTGGTCCATTACGCTGTTCAGCAAAACATCTATGGTTTTTGTCTTGCTGCTTGCAAGCTTCTTGAAATCTTTTATTTGGCTTATTTTCACGCCGTCAACATAACTCATCACAAGAATCTTCTTTTTTGTATGGTCCCAGTGCACCTTGGGCACAATGACATTCTCATCATTCTTGAAATTCTTATAGAAAGATTCTATGTTTTTTGCTTCAAGCATGTAGTTCATCTCTTTTTTAGTATAAATTTCAAATTCTTCGATAAGCAGTTTCAGGTTGTAATCTTTTACCTTTGGATAATGCTTGTTGAGAAGTTCAACCATATGATAAAGTATCTTTATGTCAGAGTTGAAGGTCTGCTCTATATTTGGCCTTTGTACTTTCACTGCGACAAGCTCTCCGTTTCTCAGCCTGGCCTTGTGCACCTGCCCTACTGACGCAGATGCTATCGGCTGCTTGTTGAATTCCTTGAAGAAATGTTTTATTGGGCCGCCGAGCTCTTTTTCAACAACCTTGCGGATTATAGCATAAGGCAATGGTTTCACATGGTCCTGAAGTTTCTCAAACTCGTCACAATACTCTTTTGGCACAAGATCATGCCTAAGGCTCATCATCTGCCCCAGCTTGACAAAAGTCCCCCCCAAGCTGTTCAGCACTTCCCTTAGCCTTACCGGAAGCGAAGTTACAGGTTTTTGAAACACTTGCTTTTGCGTTTTCTTGTGAAAGCTAAGATGGTGCTTTAGGTTCATCTTTTCTACTGCATGTGCAAGCCCTTGTTTGAACAGAACATTCGCAATCTGCCTTATTCTTTTCAGCTCTAAAGCAGTGCCGTTATTGAAGATATGCATGAATAAACTATTGGTTTTTAACTTTAAATAATTTGTTATGGCATAAGTTATTTAAATTTAAGACGCTTGTTAAAAATCATTATGAAACATTCATTAGAGGTGGGCTTGAATTTTGGCCTTACATCAGGCATAATTACTACTCTAGGCGTGATAGTAGGCTTGAATTCCGGAACACATTCAAAACTTGTTGTATTAGGCGGGATATTCACAATAGCTATTGCAGATTCAATGTCTGACGCTCTCGGCATACACATGTCTGAAGAATCAGAGAACGTCCACAGCCTCAAGGAGATCTGGCAGTCAACGATTTCTACCTTCCTGTCAAAGTTCCTTTGTGCACTCAGTTTTGTAATACCTGTATTGCTTTTAGACCTCATGCAGGCAATAATGGTGAGCATAGTCTGGGGCTTTCTGCTTATAATTCTCTTGAGCTATCGCATGGCAAGAAAACAGCATAAGAAACCCTATTCAATAATCGGCGAACATCTGCTGATTGCAACATTGGTGGTCATATTGACACATTATGTGGGAGAATTAATAGCTAAGGTTTTTGCCTGAGCTTTTCACTTAGCCTTTCCAATGCTACGATGTAAGCTGCGGTTCTGTAATCAACATCTTTCTTTTCTGCAGTTTCAAAAACAATTTTAGCATTTGTTTCCATGGCCTGCTTAAGCTTTCCATCAACATCTTGCTTGCTCCATTTTTCATTTTCCAGGTTCTGCTGCCATTCATAACACGAAACAGTTACTCCGCCTGCATTTGCAAGGACATCAGGTATTACTTTGATGTTTTTCTTGTGAAGCACCTTGTCAGCTTCAGGCGTGACAGGGCCGTTCGCAAGCTCTATGACAACATTCGCTTTTACGTCTTCAGCATTTTTTTCTGTAATGACATTCTCAAGCGCTGCCGGCGCCAAAATGTCACATTCAATCTCAACAATACTGCCTGCCTCATTGCTGAAACCCTTTACAGAGCCATTCTTTTTTTTGTATTTTAACAATTCATCAGGATTAATTCCGTTCTCATCAAAAGTTGTACCTTTAGAATCTGATACGGCAATTATCTTGCAGCCTTCTTCAAACAAGTATTTTGCAAAGTTGTAGCCTGCATTGCCAAAACCTTGTATTGCTGCAGTCTTTCCCTTCAAATCCATGGCCTGCTTGAGCACAAAAAAAGCACCTCGTGCTGTTGCTGTATCTCTTCCCAAAGAACCATGGTTCTCCAAGCTTTTTCCAGTAACAACTCCAGGCGTATCTCGGTTTTTGAGTTTAGAATACTCATCATATATCCAGCCCATTACCTTTGCATTTGTGTAAACATCAGGCGCAGGAATATCCTTATCGGGCCCAATATCATTGGCAATAGCTCTTGTGAAAGCCCTTGTCATGTTTTCAATCTCCTTATCAGACATATCTTTCGGATTGCATACCACGCCGCCTTTGCCCCCGCCCAACGGAAGGTCAAGCACGGCACACTTGATTGTCATCCATGTCGCTAAAGCCCTTACCTCATCAAGTTCCACATCCCAATGGAACCTTATGCCGCCCTTGTAAGGCCCATTAGTATTATTGTGCTGAACCCTGTAGCCTTTGAAGACCTTTACGCTCTCATCATCCATCTTAACAGGGAACGACACAGAAATCTCCTTTTCAGGATTCATAAGGATAGAGAGTATCCATGGCTCGATATTCAGAATTTCAGAAACATCTTTTATTGTCTGCCTGGCGTTTTCAAAAGGATTGTCCATTTTCTATAATATAACTTTCTTCAATCTTTTAAGCTTAATGGAATAATGCAATTATACTTTCGGATTCAGCGATTCTTTGATAAAATCCATCACTTCCTCGGGCTTCTCCTCAATAGAACACATGGCCTGCTCTTTTTTTCCGCCGCCTTTACCGCCGAATTTTTCCTTAATCTTGTTGACAAGCTCTTCAGCATCTATGCTCAGGTCATCAGAAACAAAAATCAGGAAGTCTGAAGCACCATCTTTCTTGTTCACAAGCACAAGCACAGAATTCTCATGCACCAGCTTTTTTGCAGCAAGGATGAGCTCCTTGTTCTGCACATTTTCAAAAGTGTTATGTAAGAAGCTTAACGACCCCAGCAGTTCTTCTTCCGCATCAATCTTCTGTTTCCTTACCATTGATTTGTAGCCCTGCACCTCATTTTTCATGTTGTTCAATATTGAAGGCAATTTTTCAATCTCTATTCCCAATATGCCTGAACTTAATCTTGCAATCTTTGTCAGATCATACATCTCTTCAACAGGGTCAAGAAGGAATGTGATGTCATACTTTCCTTTGCCGGCAGACTTGAAGTCTGATATGAACAGCCAGCCAACATCGCTTGTTTTTCTGCAATGGCTTCCGCTGCACGCACTCTGGTCAAAGTCCTGTATCTCTACCACTGTGACCATGTCGTCCTTGATTTTGTCTTCCTTGATTCTTAGCAGGGGGCGGTTCTTGACTTCACTCTTCTTTATTTTGTAGCTTCTTATTGATTTTCCTTCTTTGATTACTTCATTCGCCTTCTCCTCGGCTTTAAGAAGCAGGCTCCAGTCCAGAACATCAGTTTTTACAAAAAGATGGGATTTATCTTCAGCCAGATTAATTTTTACCAGCTCTAGGTTATCCAGCACATCTTCAAGACATTTGTAAAGTATATGCTGTGCCGTATGCATTTTAGAAAGATTTTTTCTTCTTTTCTTGTCTATATCGCATTCCACCACGCCGGGCTCAAGCTTCCCTTTTTCCGGCCTGACTTCAACAAGATTATCGTAAAGCACTTCAGTCACCTTGCCAATAAAATCTTTAGTTTTTATAATGCCCAAATCACTTGGCTGCCCGCCAGAAGCTGCCTTGAACGGGCTATTCTCCAACTGTACTAATAGCACCTCTTCTTCCTCATTCACTGAAAGAACTTCACATCGCATAACTTAGGCAATAGTATCTTGCAGTTTAAATAATTTACCTTAAATCTTTTTGCACTATTG
>CAZFZD010000035.1:0-9446 GCA_964522895.1 Candidatus Woesearchaeota archaeon
CACAGGACTTACAAAACTTAAGCTCTGTCCTCAATCAATGCACGTCTGCATTTTTCAAGGAAACGCACAAACACAAAAGCCCGCCCTTAAGCTATCAAGCAAGTTCTTGCGTAACAGATTTATAAAACTGATTGATATTTAAAGTTTATTTAATACTTTAAAGAGACAAAAATATTTTTTTGAAGAAGGGAAAATTATAGAAAGCTATTTAAATAATCTAATAATACACTTGTAGTAATGAAAAAGAGAGGTATAGGTAAGTTAATAGTTCTACTGACGATTTCCATATTATTATGTTCTACAATAGTAAGTGCGGGATTCTTAGATTGGCTTGTAGGAGATGGAATGGGTAGTAGTATTACAGGCATGGCTGTTTCAGGATATTTGGGGCAGGGATGTACTGGAAGCGATTCACAATGTGAGTTTGGTTTGCAGTGTGAGAAAACAGGTTCATCTGGACAAAAATGCAGGCCATTATTATGTGATGAGACTTCAGACTGTGTCGATGATGAAGATAGGTGTATTAATGGCATTTGCCGGGAAACTTGTGTTATGGATGCAGATTGCAGGTTAAATATTTGTCTTTCAACAGCAGGTTATAATGACTATTGTTCCACAAGCTGTGAAACTGATGAAGATTGCAGTGAAGATATGGTTTGTGAACATAATGGCGTCTGTGTTGATGCTGACAGGGAAACTTGTGCTAATGATTTTGATTGCGGCGCATATATCTGTGTTGGGAGATATCCTCGTTCATATTGTCTGCAATCCTGTGAAGGCGATTATAGTTGTAATGATGGATATGTATGTAATGAGGCTGTAGGGAAATGTGTGCAGCAAGGAGAAAAGCTTACGCCTGAAAAGACAGGATTTGCAGTAGAGTCCTGTGAGTATTATATGGCTGGTGCATTCAGTTGCCTAGATTATCCCAAAAATAATCCTGAAAATTTAGGATGTAACAGAGATACTGATTGTGAAAGTGGCTATTGTACCCATGTTCCAAAATGGGACCAATTCTCTGCTGCGCCAAAAGTATGTGCTTGCAATGAAGATGAAGAATGTGGAGAGAATTATCTTTGCGTGAACCATGTTTGTGAAAGGCAGGGCTGTGAAAGCCATTCTGATTGTGGTGATTTAGAATTAAACAATAACAGATTACTTTGCAATGATGGCGAATGCGAATATAATAAGGTCTGTCTTATGGATTTAGATAATTGTCCAGAAGGAAGTTCTTGTATCCATTATTATTGGATGGCGTCAGAAGATGCAGGAATTTGTGTAGCTGATGAATATGCTAGTGAAGGAGAAAGTGGCATAGGAGACTCTTGTGAAGCTGATGCCGACTGTGGTGAAGGATTGAGTTGCAATTTGATAATAAATAAATGTGAAGCAGCTGATGAGCCGCAAGAAGACGGAGAAGATCAGGAAGGTGATGCTGATGATGAAACCCCTGAAGAAGACCAGGAAGGTGATGCTGATGATGGAACTCAAGATGAAGAGGGAAATGTTGAGGATCCAGACGATTCCTGTGACAGCGATGCTGATTGTGAACAAGATTATATCTGCAATGACGGACAATGTTATAATGCCAATGAAATGGAATTACTAATCAATGAAATCAATAACTTAATCTCTTCAATGGAAAGCGCTTTGAGCGATGAAGAGAAGAAAGACGCAGGAGTTGCCTGCAATGAAAACGATGAATGCGAAAGCGGTGAGTGTGTTGGATTCATCTGGAAAAGGTGCGCTTAAAAATGAAACAAAAGAACATAGGCAAATGCATAATAACAATCTTTATAGTTATTTTAGTAGCGAACATGGCTTGTGCTGGAATCATAGGCAATGCAATAAAGTTGCCTATTGGTGATCAAGTCGTACAAAAACAAGACAATAATGTTGTTGGTGAAGAGGAAGAAAAAGTTGAAGAAGCTGCAGGAGGAATGCCTTTGGCTATCCAATCAGAATCTGCTAAAAAATCCAATGGTGCTATTTGCGATTTAGGAAGTGACTGTAAGAGTGGCTATTGCAAGTGTGTCTGTAAAAAAGAAGAAGCCACTAAAGAAGAAGTTATGAAAAAAACTGAAGAGACTGTAAAAAATGATTCAAATATCGAAGAAAAAGAAGAGGCTATTGTCAAAGAAAAAGAACCAACGCTCAGCATAGCATCACTTACTGCCAAATTATCATTAAATCTCCCAGAACTTCAGATTGAAGAAGAGCAGGAAGAGGAAATCCAAGAAGAACTAGCTCAAGAAATGAATGTTATTTCTCAAGAAAAAGAACCAGAAGTGGCTGAAATCGAAGAACAAGTGGAAGAAGCCAGACAAGAATGTAAAGGAGTCCTTGAATGTGTCTGTGCTCCTTGCGAATCTGATGCAAACTGTGGTACAGGAGTATGTGTTGAGGGAGTTTGCAAGGAAGAAGGTAAAGCAGAGAAGAAAGAAGCTGGTGAAGACTGTAAAGAAGATTCAGACTGCAAGTCTGGAAAATGTGAAACAAGCAGTATTGGTGGATTCTTTGGTATCGGCGGCGTAACACAAAGAAAATGCGTTGCACTTACAGAAGAAGAGGAAGTAGAAGAAAGGATGATGGTTCAACAAGAGCAAGCTGAAAACAACGCCCAATTAAGGACAGCCACAATAGAAGCATTATTGAAAAAATTAACACCCATAGAAAAGAAACTTACAGAACTTGAAAACAAAGCTATCGATAGGAGACTTACTACTCAAGCTGAATTGAATCAGTTATGCCCAGGATGTTATGATCTCTCTTCTTCAAGAACACAAGCTGCGCTTGAAGAAAAAAAGAGGAAACTAAAAAAGAGGACAGCTATTCTTAATCAAATACTCAGCGATGCAAAAAAAATCAAAATGGAACAGACAGTTGAAGTGAGTAATCTTGTTTCTGTAAAGAAAAAGAAAGCTGCAGAACAGCCGGTTGAAGAACCAAGCGGTTTCATGAGAATCTTTGGATTTGTAACTGCAATTACTGGAAACTTTGCATTAGAATTCAGGATGGAAGATGAACCTATGACTGAAGAAGATATGTGGGGCGACAATGGCATGAATATGGATGAAGACATGATTGATTCAGGAGATGATGATTTTGAACAAGATACTGAACCTAATCCAGAAGGATGTGATTATGACGGCGTTTGCGAACAGGCATTAGGAGAAACCTGGCAAAACTGTACGAATGACTGCCATTGCGGTGACGGACACTGCCAAGAAAGAGTTTGGCATGAGAATGTAGTAAACTGCGAGCGGGATTGTGATGTCCCTGAACCTGTATGTGGTGATGGTCTTTGTGATAGATTGACTGAGGGTCCAAATATCTGCCCACAAGATTGCCCTTGCGGAGATGGAGAATGTGATACTGCTTCAGGAGAAAATGCAATAAATTGCCCTGATGATTGCGGAGGTCTATGTGGTGATGGTTATTGTAATGTAAGAGAAAGAAGGAGTGGAAGCTGTCCGCAAGATTGTTGCGGTGATACAATTTGCTCTGATGTTGAATCATTAGAAGAATGCCCAGAAGACTGTGCACGATGTGGAGATGGAGTCTGTAACCTTGATGAAACCAGAAATAATTGCGCTGATTGCGTTGAATGTGGTGACGACTATTGTGATGAGAGATGGGGTGAAGATGCAGAAAGCTGTGCAGTAGATTGCGGAGAATGCGGCGATGGAACATGCAGCGAAACTGAAAACATAGGAAAATGTGCAGTTGATTGCGATGTCTGTGGTGATGGCGTTTGTGGCGCATCAGAGAACATGCAAAATTGCTTTAAAGACTGCGGTCCGGTTTGTGGCAATGAAATCTGTGAAGATAATGAAGATGAGACCTGTGAAGACTGCAGGAACAAGGATTATTATAGAGACATATTAACTCAAATGTTCAATTCATTAGCATCCATTGAAGACACGCTTTGCAATAGCGGGGCTATCGGAGCAAACGCTTGTCCGATTGCTTGGGATGGTACAATCAGTAATCAAGCTGAAGAAGATGAAGGTTCTCAAGATGAGCCTGATGAGCAAGAAGAAGAAACAGAGCTTCTTGGAGAAGGAGAAGCCTGTGAATCTAATGCTGACTGTGAATCCGGCATATGTGAATCACAAATATTAGGTGAAGGACCATATCAACATAGGGTAGAAGTCTGTGTAGAAGCAGGAGAGGATTAAGATGAATAAATTAAAGCTAACAGGAATAGGAATCTTAATTTTGGCAATCATATTACCTATATTAATCGCTTCCGAAGGAGATTTAGAAGCAAGTTTAACATATGATGAAGTATTGGAAGAGACAAACGCTTATTCATTAATATTCGAGGAAGATACTATCAAAATAGGGAACATCCTTACAACCGAACTGGTCTTCTCTAATGAAGAAGAAATGCAGGGATTTTATTATAAAAAGGACGGAGAATTATTATCAGTACCAGGAAATTACTTATTTATAACTCCAAAAATAAACGGAATCAATTATCGTTTAGAACATTTCGAAAGTCTTAGTGATTACCTAACAGAAGATGAAGAAGCGAGCCTTGAGATTGAAACTGAACAAGGATTTTTTGCATTAACTACGCAAAGAGAAGCTTCAATAGATGTAAATGAACAGTCAATACAAGGCATATTGATTCCAGACAGCAACGGAAAAGCTTTGATAAATGTCGAAGATACTTTTTTAGTATATGATGCCCCATTAACCTTACTATTCAAGCAAGGCCAAGGTGCCGATGGAGATACTGACCTAGTAGGAAATGCTGGCGGGGAAGCAGAAGTTAACAATCAAAAAGAAGGCTGCTTTGACAGCGATGATGAAGCTGAAAATCCGCAAGATGTTTCTGGCTTTGTAAATTTCGTATTCAGGGAAGATGGAAGATTAAAGACAATAACAACTCCTGACTTTTGTGCCATGCAACAAGGTGCGAATGGTCAAGCAATAAGCAGGCTTTATGAAGCCAGTTGCGAGAAAGGGACTCCTACTTATTCTGAAGTAAGCTGCAATTGCGAGAACGGGGCATGTGTCAGCGAACAAGAATCCGAAAGATTCTGTTATGACAGCGACCCCTTAATTCTTGAAGTGCAGGAACTAGAAAGAATGACTGACCCTGAAATAAGACAAGTAGTGGAAGCATTTACTTACACATTCGGATCAAAAGGAAACACTGTAGGTCATTATGCTAATGCAAACAATGATGGCGGCAAAGACTTCGGGCTTTGGGAAGATTACTGTTCTACTGATAAGGTTCTTGTTGAATATTATTGCAGTAATGACCAAAACGGGATGTACAGGACTGTTATCTGCCCAAATGGATGTTCTGGCGGAAAATGTGCTGAAAAACCATTCTGCTATGAATCTGATGGCGGAAAAACCAACATATACCGTGGCATAACAAAGACAGTTACGGCAAATGATGAATATCTTGAAATGACTGATGAGTGTGTTGACGCAAATTCAGTAAGAGAATATTATTGTGATTCAAGCAATACCGAAACCGCGATGAGTGAAGAGATTATGGCTTGCGGTGAAGGGAATTATTGTAATGAGGGGAAATGCATTCCTGTTGAGCCTTGCGAATCTAATGAAGATTGCGAGGACGGATATGTATGCAATCCTGAAACAGAACAATGTGAAGAAACAGTAGAACTTGAATGTGAAGCTGATGCAGATTGTGATGATGGATTCTTCTGTAATGAGAATAACGAATGCGAAGAAGAACAAATTACTTTAGAAAAATGCTCATCATGTATGAATGTGAAACCTTTCCATATCATGGAATGGAGAGCAGAATCATGCGAAAGGGGAGCAAAACAAGACATCCAAATAAGCAGATGCCCTACGAACCATCAATGTGTAAAAAATGACAGAGTAGGCATAACTTGCGCAGCAGAACCACTTTCCACATGGTCAAACATCAAAGATGCCTTTGAAAGAAGATTAGTCTGGGCAGAATGGCTGAATCCTTTCATAGGAGGGGATGAAGAAGGTGTTGATGATAGCGCTGAAGACAGAGAATGGGGAGCAGGACTTGCAAGCGTTGCTGAAGGGCTTAATCAGGTCGAAGCCGAATTAGAAGGCGGAATTGAACTTGCTGAAGATGTTTATAGCCAACAAGTTCATAACATAAATGTAAATCAAGCAGAACAAGAAACAGCAGAGGCTGCAGAAATGGGTGCTGTTGTAGTTCCTGATGAAGAAGAAGAAGAAGAAGAAGAAGAGTCTCCTACTGAACTTGACGCTGAAAGGGGAAGCCCATGCTCAACAAATGCAGATTGTGATGATGTGGAAAAATGCCTGAATACATATTGCGTACCAATAATATGTAATGGGCCATTAGATTGCGGTGGATTCATTTGCGATGATGGGATTTGTGATACGTGTACTTCTGATAACGATTGTGCAAGCGGAAATTGTAATTATCCTGAACTAGTTGATAATGATGATGACTATGTTGAAGGTATGTGTATGCCAGCTAAAGAATAAGCGGATGGAACAGCAAGCTTGGATAATGACCTAGACGGTACTGCTGCTGCTGAAAGCGAAGATTTAGAAAATAACGAGATTCAAGAACAAACCCCTATAACCCCTCTATTGCCTTAAATCAAACAAACCCTTAATCTTTCTTCACTTCAAACATTTCTTTAAAGCATGCAAAGCTACTTCTAACTGTTTCTCATCAGGCTCGCGCGTAGTCAATTTCTGCAACCATAAACCCGGTTTAACAAACACTTTCAGAAGCACATTATCGCGCTTAGCGTTAAGCTTTAAGACTTCATAAGCAATACCGGCAATAAGGGGCAATAATAAAATCCTGAGCCCGTATTTGGCCCAAAATGAGATGTCTATCGGCAAAAATACGTATACTATTATGCTTATGAACAATACTAAGAGGATAAAGCTTGAACCGCAGCGCTTATGCATTGTAGAAAACTCTGATGCGTTTTCAACAGTAAGCTTTTTTCCAGCTTCATAGCAATTTACAGCCTTGTGCTCGGCTCCATGATACATGAAAACCCGCCTTACATCTTTCATCAGCCCAATCACATAGATATAGAAAGCCACCATGAACACCTTAGTAACACCTTCAACCAAATTGAAAATATACCTGTTATTGAACAGCTTAAAAGATGACAACAATTCTGCAATGCCTAACGGCAGAAACTTGAACAATAACAATGCGAAAGCGAGCGCCATGACAATGGTAGCAACAACCTGCCATGTGCTCAAAGGCTTCTCATCCTCGTTCATGTTGACAGAAGTTGACCAGTTCAAGGCCTTAGTGCCTATGATAAGAATCTCGAACAAGGCTATCGAACCGCGCAATACAGGGAGTTTCCACGGATACTTCTTTGTTATGGAAACAAAGTCCCTTGTCCTTGAAACAATCTTTCCAGAAGGCTTCCTGGCAGCCATAGCAATCTTGTCATCACACTGCATCATCACGCCTTCAACCAAGGCCTGGCCGCCAACATTCTTATTGCCCATCATAAAAGCTAGGGCGTTATCTCTTTTTAATGTTTCTAAATTTGCTAATGCAAAAACTTTTAAAGCATAGCCCTTTTATATTTTTTTTAAAAGGCGCCGTAGTTTAGTGGTAGAACGCGGGTCTCATGAGATTATGAGAGATGAGCTGAAAAGCGATGATTTGAGACAGCCCGAGGTCGAGAGTTCAAGTCTCTCCGGCGCCATCATTAAACATTATTAAGCTCAGAATTCACGTCCAAAAGATGCTTAAGATGCTTCCTTCTCTGTTTCTGTATGTGCTTCTTGTCCAACTTATGTTTTGCCAGCAATTGTGAGACTCCTTCTCCGCTGACAAGCCTTGGCAGCATCACGTAATCCGCTCCAGCCTCATACAAGTCTAAAGCCTGCTGCAAATGATCTGCAGTTATAATAGCAATTATCTTCTTGTTGTGCTTCTTAGCATATCTCAAAAGCTTCTTGTTTGTCTGCATGTTAGGTATCGTGGATATCAAAACTCTTGCCTGGGCAAAATGCAGCTTCTTCAACAATGTGTTGCTTGCTACATCGCCATAGATACAATGCACTTTTCTTCTTATCAGCCTGGAGATTATGTCTGGATTGGAATCGACCACTAATAAGTTCTTCTTGTTCCTCTTTAGCATGTCATTAAGGATTACTGAACCCATCCTGTCTGCACCGATAAGGATTATCCTTTTCTGGTTAAGCTTCCTATGGTATTCGAGCTCTTTCTGCGGCCTTAATGATATCCTTTCAAGGAACCTTAATTTCTTTGAGAAGATAGCATACACTTTCTCATCAAGGTCAACAACATAAGATGTTAATGTTATTGTAAGAACTGTAAGTATTATTGCCATGGAAAACACCTGATTGGTTATGAAACTGCTTGCGGCAAGGATTATTATAAGGGAGAATTCGCTTGTCTGGCCAAGCAGGCTTCCTGTAATGAAGGGAGTGTGCCTGCCGTAGCCGAAAAGTGCCAAAACCAGAGTGACTATGAAAGGTTTCAGGAAGATTATTACAAAGAGCAATGCTAGCATGGGCCAGATGATGTCTTTCAAGCCCAGCAAAGTGAACTGCATGCCTAATGAAATGAAGAAGATTGTTGAGAAGAAATCCTTCAACGGGCTTACCTTGCCTATTATGTCAAAATGGTAAGGCAGGTTGGCAAGCATAAGGCCTGCTACAAATGCGCCGATGACTATTGAAAAGCCAAAGGATGCGGCCAATAAAGCGAAAAGGAAGCAGGTGCTCAATGAAAGCAGGAAAAGCAGCTCTTCAGAGCGTGCGGCAAACCTGAAAATCCTGTTCATGGCAAACCTGTTGAACAAGTATGCTATCAATGCCAATGCAGCTGTGGCTATCACTAATTTTACAGGCATCATGAGTGAAAAGTCTTGCAGCGAAGATACGAAAGGCATAGCTATGATTACCAAAACGTCCTGTATAAGCAAAATACCTATGAGAAGGCGGCCATGCAAAGTATCAATCTCATCCCTGTCAGACAACAGCTTCACAATCACCATGGTGCTGCTGAAAGCGCAGACAAGACCCAGGATTATTGAATTGTAAAAATTGAAATTAAACAATGAAGCTATGGTATAGCCGAGAAGAAATGTCAACAGTACTTGAACAGTGCCTGCTACTGCTGTGACAAAGCCCACTTTCTTAAGCTTCTTCAGGTTCATCTCCATGCCCACTATGAAAAGAAGGAAAACTATGCCTATCTCTGACATGATCTTTATCAGCTCGTTGTCATTAACGACCCCAAGGACAGCAGGACCAAGCACCAAACCGGTTATTATGTATGCAGGAATCAACGGCTGCCTGACAAGCCTTGCGATGTATGCGAAAAATGTTGCGAGTATTAACAGAATGCTTAACTGGAACAAAAGGTTGCTAGGAATTATGTCTAATGAAACCATTGATAAAATTAAGGGGATTTCATTTTATAAAATTAA
>CAZFZD010000036.1:0-9153 GCA_964522895.1 Candidatus Woesearchaeota archaeon
CAGCAAAATAAAGCTGATTTATTTGCCTAGTGACATATGTCACTTTACTGCACATTTTTCTTAGATTAGTTAGTTTTATAAATGCTTATTCCGAAAGAATAATACTATGTCAAAAACTGATTTTCAGAAATGTGTTGAATGCGGTGGAGAATGTTGCAAAAGCATTTCCATAAAATTGGAAGAGCCTGAAGATAGAGACGATTATGAGAATTTCAAGTGGTATTTATTCAGAAAGGGATGCTCAATATTTCAGGACCATGAAGGCGATTGGTATGTGGCTATTAACTTAAAATGCAAGCATTTGAATCCTAAAGGGCTTTGCGACATCTACGAGGAAAGGCCTCCTGTATGCAGGGACTATGATGTCTGCGAATGTGATAATGATGAAGAGGCAGTGAGCCTTGAAACGCCTGAAGAGGTTGAGGAGTACATAAAAGAGCTTGAAGAGAAGGGTGAATTATAGTCTAAGAACAGTAAGATTTATAAATGCCTTAATTACACAAATATAAGTCATATTTAACCGCTAAACTACCTAAGGTAGGAGGTAAACAATGGAAAATAAAGAAGTATTAGATGCTTTAAGCAATTTAAGACAAAAATCTAAAAAAAGGAATTTCACACAAACAGTGGATTTAATTCTTAATCTTAAGCAGATAAATATAAAGAATCCAGACGAGAAAGTAGACTTGTTCTTGCAGCTTCCTAATCCGAGGACAAAAAAATTAAAGATATGCGCCTTGGTTGACGAAGAGCTTGCAGCAGAAGCTAAAAAGCACTGCGAGCATGTAATATTGAAGCATGAGTTCAAGGCTATGGCTCAGGACAAGCCTAAACTAAGGAAGATTACCAAGGATTGCGATTTTTTCATAACACAGCCGCATGTAATGCCTGATGTTGCTACTGCATTTGGTAAAATCTTAGGACCTAAAGGTAAGATGCCAAACCCTAAGGCTGGTTGTATAATTCCACCAAAAGCAGATTTAAAAGATATAGTAGACAAGCTTAAGAATACTGTAAAAGTGGCTACAAAAACAGAACCTATTGTAAAATGCGCTATTGGTGATGAAAAGATGACAGATGACCAGCTAATCCAAAATATTATGCATGTTTACAATACAGTTTTGACAAGATTGCCCCAGCATGAAAACAACTTGAAATCTGTATTGTTAAAATTCACAATGGGCTCCCCTGTTGAAGTGGGAGGTGCAAAATGAATCACAAAGCACATATAGCGGATTACAAGAAAGCGGAAGTAAAGAAAATACTGGATTTATTGAAAAAATACCCGATAGTAGGAATAGTCAATGTTGAGAACCTTCCTTCTGCACAATTCCAGAACATCAGGAAAGGTTTGAGAGGCAAAGCTCTTGTAAAACTTTCAAAGGCAAGATTGATTAAGATTGCTTTTGAGCAGGCAAAGAAAGATATTCCAGGCTTGGAAAAGCTGGAAGAGCATATTAAGGGAATGCCTGCATTGATATTTACTCATGAGAACCCTTTCAAATTGTATAAATTAATACAAAAAAGCAAGTCTATGGCTCCAGCCAAGCCTGGCCAGGAAGCGCCAAACGATCTGGTGCTTGAACCAGGTCCAACACCATTCCCTCCAGGTCCAATTATAAGCGAATTAGGAGCTTTAGGAATAAAGACTGCAATAGAAGAGGGAAAAGTAGTAATCAAGTCTGAAAAGGTTGTTGCTAAGGAAGGCGAAATAATTGATGAGAAATCAGCAGGCTTGCTTTCCAAGATGGGTATTGAGCCTATGGAAATCAGCCTTAATTTGGTTGCTATATTGGAAGACGGCGCAATAATGACCAAAAAAGTATTGGCTATTGACGAACAGGAATACATTAACAACATAAAGGCACTTAGTGCTGAAGCGATGGCATTAGCAATACAGATAGGTTATCCGACAAAAGACACGATTAATCTGTTATTGGGCAAGGCACAATGTGAAGCCTTGGCATTGGCAGATTCACAAGACATAATGACTAGCGAAAATGTAGGGAAAATGCTGGCAAAAGCAGAATCCCAAAGCATTGCGCTAAAAAATAAAGCCAAGTTAGAGGAGGAATAAAATGGAATATATATACGCAGGAATGTTACTGCACAAAGCTGGTAAGGAAGTTACAGAAGAATCTGTAAAAAAGGTTTTGGAAGCTGCAGGAATAACTCCTGAAGAAGGAAGAGTTAAGGCTTTAGTAGCAGCATTGGATGGTGTAGACATTGATGCAGCAATTAAAGAAGCAGCAGTAGCTCCGGCAGCAGCTCCAGCAGCAGCAGCTCCGGCAGAAGGTGCAGAAGCGGCTCCAGCAGCAGAAGAAAAGAAAGAAGAGAAGAAAGAAGAAGAAGAGAAGAAAGATTCTGCAGCAGGACTAGGAGCATTGTTTGGCTGAGCCGCAAGTCGGCTTTAAGCCATTTTTTATTTAAATTTAGACACGGGTGAAACCTTAATGAACGAAGAAAAGAATCAGCAAGAGTTGGAAAAATTGAACAAGCCTGATGAGAACATTAATGTAGATGCTAATTCTAAGGAAATAAACTCAGAAGAAACTAATACAGAGAAGCCTGTTGAAAAGCTCAAGGAAGAGGCAGTTGAACGAGTAGAGGAAGAAAAGCCTCCAGAGAAACTTGAAGAGATTAAGGAGGATGAGAAAACCCTCAAAGAGAGACTTGACATATTGAATAATAAGAAAGAAGAATGGTTTGAGAAGAAAGAAGAGCTAAAGAAAAAGATAGCAGAAGTTATCCAGCGTATTAAACAGACGAAAGAAAAGAATGATGTTCTGTCAAAAAAGATTGCTGAGTTCAAGGAAAAAAGAAACAAGTATAATGGTGAAGTTAAAAAATTAATAAAGAAGATTAAGGAACTTAACAAGGAAAAAGATTCTAAATTTGGTACAGATAAATTTAAGGGAAATCCGGCTGAACTTAAGAAAAAGATAGAAAATCTTGAACAAGCATTGGAAATTCAGGCATTTTCTTTTTCAAAGGAAAAGAAAGTGATGAAAGAGATAAAACAGCTCAAGAAAGAACTTGATTCATTAGGCGACGTTTCAGGCTTGATGAAAGAGATAAATGAAATTTCTGATAAGATAACTGAAGCCAAGAAAAAAAGTGATGAATTCCACAATAAGGTCAAGGAATGTGCTGCAGAAAACAAGAAATATTATGATGAATTCATAAAGTTGTCCAGAGAGATAGGTACGTTAAAGAAAAACCAAGCCAAGGCTTTCAAGAATTTCATAACATTCAAGCAGGAATTCTCAGAATTGAATGCAAAGCTTAATAAAACTCATAAGAAGAAAAAGCAGGTAAAAGAAAAATCTTATGCAGAGAATAAGAAAAGACAAAAACAGAAACAAAAAAAGCTTGAAGAGCAATTGAAAGAAAAGGCAAATGAGGTTAAGGACAAGCTAAAGAATAAAAAGATGCTGACTACTGAAGATCTGATTGCCTATCAAAGCCAAGAAGATTCAGAAGAATTTTAATTCTTGAAATAGCTATAAATGAGCAATATCGCTCCTATTGTTATAAACGTGTCGGCAAAATTAAAAGCAGGCCAAATCCAAATCATGATAAAATCCCTTACATGCCCTAAAAAGATTCGATCTATCAAATTCCCCATACCCCCGCTGATAATCAATATGAAACTCCACATTCTTATCTTGTTTTTTTCTTTGCGAAGCTGTATGGCAAGATAAGCGATTACGGCCAGCGTTAAGATTGCCAGTAGAATGTTAAAGCCTTGAAATAAACTAAAAGCTGCACCGGTGTTTGTAACAAACTTCAAGGAAAATCCTTGAAAAATCTGTATATTCTTACTTGTAATCAAAAACTTGCTCAACTGATCTAAAACAACCAGAATTAAAGCAAATATTATTTTTTTCATGATAATTCACTTAATTTCCAGATTAAAATATTTTACCTATCCAGTAAGCTTTTTATATTAATAAATGCACTTCCTAATAATGCGAAAGAGAGGTATTTTACTAGTAATATTACTGTTAAGTTTATTATCTGAATCTGTTTCAGCACAGGATATAATAATTGCTGGTAAATCTTACCCGCTTATAATATTTATTCCCTTTGTTTTGATAGTTTTAATATGGATTATAATTCTTGTTATTTGGTTCATACGCAACATACATAATGTCGCATTAGTATTTTATAATCTTGGAAAATCTGTGGGAAAATTCCTTTCTATGATTGGGTTCAAGAGGATTAGCGAAAAGCTTGCAGAGATTAGGGAAAGAAAACTTGCAAGCACAGAACAGAAAAGGGCATTGTTGTTAAAGAAGCAGGAAAAGAAAGAGAAGGAGAAGGAAGAGAAAAAAGCTGGCCCTAAGAAAAAAGATTTAACGCCTTATCTTGAAAAGATCAACTTGTTGGAAAACAAGCTGCCAAAATCTAAGGAAGACATAGTATTCAAGAATTTGGCAGAGATGATACGTTCATTCTTTGCAACATTGTTAAATCTACAGCACCAGTTTACAGAAGCAGAACTTCAGCAAATCCTTGAAAAAAAGAAAAAGAGTTTGGTAGCTTTTACAAAAAAGCTTGCCGAATTAAAATATAGCGGAAAGCCGCTTTCAAAAAAGGAATTGCAGGATTTGATTGATGAGTTCAAGCAGATTGTCAAGCATTATGTGAAGCAAGGATGGAAACCTGGAAAGGAAGAGATTACGCCTATGGAAAGGTTGGTGACTAGGGATAAGAAGATTCTTGCAAATATAAAATCCTATATAGATTTCCTAAAGCAGGAAAGCCGAAAGTCTGAGATAGAATCCCTGTTGGAAGAGGAGAGTAGGGTCTTAAGCAAGAATGTTCGTTCTATAAAGAAGCGTTACAATAAGATGCTTAAGCTTTATGTCCAGCTTTCTCCAAGGGAAAAGGCAATCATTTATCCGCAATTGATTGATTTTTATAATCGCATCAATAAATCTATATTCTCAACAGTATATTCCAAAAAGAGCAAGAAAGAATTGGAATATTTTGAAAATAAATTAAAGCAGCTAAAATCTGCCCCTAAGAAAGAGCCTTGGTTCTTAAAATTAAAGAGATCATTCACTTCTAAGGAAGAGAAGCCTAAAAAGATAGCTATTAAGGGCAAGAAGATTAAGGTAAAGCTTGGAACGCAGAAATATAAGCCAAAAGAATCATGGATTCAGAATCTTTTCAGCCGTAGGCAAAAGCCTGTTAAGATACCAAAACCCAAGAAAAAGAAAGTCGCTATTAAAGCCCCAAAGACAGTAAAGGATTCTTTCGGACACAAGTTTATTAGAATCTTCAAGAGAGAGGAAGTACCTAGCAAAAGGCTTAAGCCTTCAGTAAAGGTGCCTGAGGCTCCGAAGGTTGCTGTAAAAGAGAAGAAAGGTAAGCCATTGCCTTCAATGGAACCGCTTTTCAAGCGTTTGGTAAATATTTTCCGGACTGATGAAGCAAAAGCGCCATCAGGTAAGCAAAAGCGTTTGAAAAAGAAAATTGAAAGGCAGGAATTAAAACATAAAAAGAAAGAGCTAAAGAAAAGGCAGAAAGAGAAAAAGCTCGAACTTAAGAAAAAGAAGGTTGTAGATGTTCCAAAAGAACAGAAAGAAATCATAAGCGAACTTGATGAACTGACTAAAGAGCCTAAGATTGAAAAGATTGATTACCTTGCAAAGATTAAGCAGGATATAAAAGATGGTAGGAGATATTTGAAAGCAGAGAATATTAAGGCCGCTGATAAGGCATATGATGAGATAAGGGTCTATTTTGCCAACCTTGAACCAGAAGATCGTAAAAAGATTTATGATAGGATACTAAAATATTTTGAAGCACTTGAATCCACTAAGGAAAAGATACGTCAAAGGCAATTGAAGCTTCAGGAGCAAGAGAACCGTAGAAATCAGAAGCTAGCAGATAAGAGACGCAAATTTGAAGCAAAAGAAACTTTGGTTAAGCAGAAATTAGAAGATGAAGAAAGTTCCCTTGACAGTGAACAGAAGCAATTGGAACAAGCCCTTAATAATCTGACAGTGCCACAGACAAATCCTTCCAAGACATACATAAGCAAGATAAGGAAATCAGAGAGTGATAGGCTGATAAAAGCCATAGAAGAGAAACGCAAACTGGCAAAAGAAGCTGAAGAACGCAAGAAAAAGAAGAAGAAGGCTTTAACTAAGCTCCAAAAGGAAGAAGAGAAATTAACTAATCAGCTTGAGAACATGAAGAAGTTCCTTTAGTTTTTTTCTTTACTACTTTTCTCATCCCTCTTGCCCTAATTTTAGCATAATTTACGGGATTCTTTATTTTATCGCATAAGGGAAGCTTATTGCACAACCCCAAATCCTTGTAATATCCCGGATTTTCGCAGTTAGGCGCCATTGCTTTATTATTGTTCTTTTTTGCATAATTCAATTGGCCTAAAATATAAACTTCTCTTAACGGTTCAGGATTGATGCTGTTCCATTGGTATAATTTAGTTTCAATCGCTTCCCAATCCCAGCCCATGTGCCTAAGAAACTTTATCAGCACGAACAATGCCCTTTTTTTTCCGTCCTCTAGCTTGCCTTCAAGTATCTTTTTTATGCAGGGCGGAAAAGTTTCTTCAGGGATTGCAACCTTTGGCAGTTCAATATCCTTGACTTCTTTTTTCTTGACATAATTGACCATTCTTTTGTTCTTTTTTGCATGCCAATCAAATGCCTGTATGACTAAGCTCCTTCCTTCATCATTTTCTACCATTTCCCTGTTTAAGAAAACCATCTCTGCTTTCACGTTTTCAGGCTTAGCCATCTCTTTTTCAAAATTCAATAAGTCTTCTGTCTTAAGAGGTATGGATGCCAGCCCACTTTTTTCATGCAAGGAATAGGGAGCCCTGAATAAATGCCTATTGGAAATCAAAACAGTATCAATCTCAATTACTGTAAAAGGATCAAACATGCCATCTTTTTTCAACTCTTCTTGATTCTTATCGCAAATGGATGCTATCGTTTCGAGGCTGTCTTTTTCAAGCAGTTTTGCAGCCAGATAATCTTTGATAAAATCTTGAATATAAGCTGCAATCACTCGCAGGCTTTCAGGAAAGAGGTCTTTTGTTTTAATTCCGTGCACTACATCAGGGAAAGCTTCAAAAGGAACTCCTATATGGAACCCTTTATTCCCACTGAACTTTACTGAATAGTTTTTGATGTCATGATACTTCAATGCTTCTATGATGAAATATGCGGCCATCTTTGCGCCGTACCAATAAGGCGTATCAATATCTATGAGTAAGTCCCAGCCTTTCCTGTTTTCATTGAGCTCTTTTTTGGTCATACCTGGTTTGAGGCTTAGCGGATCTTCCCATCTCTCTTCAGAAACATGAAATGAAGTGGCCCCCTGTTTTCCTAGCTTTCCAATATCTCCGGGATACTCTAATACATCAGGCCTTTTGCCGAATATGTTGTCCAGCATTACGCCTACTTCCCTTTCCTTGGAGCAAGCTAGAATGCCGTTCTGCACATCTTTTCTTGAATAATATTCAGCAATTTTCTTTTTATCCATAAAATTGGAGAATTCTTTAAGCTTTAATAACTTTTGCTGAAAAATAATCGGAGATTATTCATATTTGTAATAGTATTATTGCTTAATTATCATAATGCTGTTTTATGAGAATTATAAAAATTTACTGCTTCTGTGCAAGCTCTTTCTGCAGTTGCTGCAACCTTACTACATTCTGCTGCAGGTCATTTCGCATGTTGTCAATAATCTTTTTCAGTTCATCCATCTGCTTTTCAATGATTGCCTTGCCTTCATCAGGCTTTTTGGTGACATTGGTGTTTGCACCGACATGCATAATGATATCAGAATTGCTTGTTAATTTTGTTTTCACATAAAGTCCGCTTCCGATTGAAGCCAGTACTTCTGTACCTTCTTCAGTATTCTTTATGTCTTCTAATGCATTACTTAGATTTTCTAGTTCTATATATTGTTTTTCAAGCTGCATGACCTGTTGTTGATGTTGTTGTAACTGATTAGAAAGCTGTTGATATTCCATATATTTTTGTTGCATATCCTGATTCATTTTTTCTCAACCTTTTTTTCCTTTACAGGTTTTTCTTCTTTTTTAGGTTTAGTTTTCTCTTTTACAGGCTTTTCTTCTTTTTTAGGTTTAGTTTTCCTTTTTCTTCTAGGTTTTTCAGTCTTTTTCTTTTCTTTTTTGGAAACAGTCTTTTGCTTTATAGGAAGCTTTGCCTTCTTCATAGCATCAAGCACAGTTTCTGTAGAAGCCTTTGCTTTTATTTCAAGCTTTTCTTTTTGAGGCTCAAGATGCCTGATGTTGCACAATTTTCTCCTTATATTGCCGTCAACCATTACAAAAAGCCCTTCAGGCTTGTCAACAACAATTGCTATATTGCCCGCATCCCTTCCAGCAATTTTAATGCACACTCTTCCGATATCTAACATTTTTATTTGCTCCTTGCTTTTTTGATTAACTCTTTTCTGGTACACTTGCTGCACAATACTCCGCCGTATGGCCTTTCAGGCCTTTTCTCGGTCTTGCCCAGCTTCTGCATCTTGTAAGGCCTCTCTCTTGGTACGCCCTTAAGATTAGCACCACATTCACTGCACACTGCCTTGCTAGGCTTTTTCTTCTTATAATGAACAGTTGTTTTGCTAGGCGTCCTTACAAAGACTTTCCTTAATGTTTTTGTTCTTTGACTTCGTGATGGCATATTTCTATAACCTCTCATATCCAAAAATATAAGGTATTTATAAAGCTATCGGCTTTAGCTTATCTTCAGAATTTTCCTTAATCCGATGCTTATGACTATTGAGAAAATTATATATGTCCAAAGCCATGAAAGCCCGAAAAAGACGTCAGGATTGCCTAATTGGTCATAATAGGACCTTAGCCAGCCGAAGATGAAGATTATTGGTATAAAGGTTATAATCATCGGCTTAAGGCTGTGCTTCATATAAGTCATGTTCTTTTCCATGGCCTTTTTTTGGTAATGCATCATCTTGTCCTTGTTTTCCCGATGCTTTTTCATTTCACCCTGAAGCGCTTTTATGTCAGCTTTGAGCGTTTTCATGACTTCCTGGTCAGTCATATATTTGTAAATCAATGTAGTGATTAATGTAAGAATGAAACTGATTATTGCAATTGGCAATGGATCAGGCAATGTC
>CAZFZD010000037.1:0-9123 GCA_964522895.1 Candidatus Woesearchaeota archaeon
AAATTTGGAGACATTTATCCGAGGCTCATGCACCAAGCTGGCGAGTTTGATCCGGATACAGAAAGACATCACTTTTGGGAGCAGCCTGATGGCAAAGTAATTTCTGACCTGGTACAATATCCGGCCAGTTTTCCATATTTCCTCAAATGGCCGTTCTTCATATTGTTCATCATTGGCTTAAGCAGTTTTGTAAACATGTTCCTTGGATTTGATTTAATCT
The DNA here is from genome assembly GCA_964522895.1 of Candidatus Woesearchaeota archaeon. Classification (GTDB taxonomy): domain Archaea; phylum Nanobdellota; class Nanobdellia; order SCGC-AAA011-G17; family GW2011-AR17; genus JAHIMK01. Next base: position 221 of record CAZFZD010000037.1, read on the forward strand.
GGAAAAACAAGTCAAAAAGGCTAAAAAAAGACCTTTACATATTCATCTGGGGCGCTCTAGTATTGATATTATTCAGCTTCATACTTGCTCTTACAGGTTTCAATTATGAGCCAAGATTCCTTATGCCCATGATGCCGGTAGTTTTCATGATAGTGGGATTTGGCTCGATAAAGCTTTATAATCTTATAAAGAAGCACAGTCCTGAGATTGCTTTAGCAGCAGTCATTTTATTGTTGGTCTTGGGAGTATACTCGCAACTGACTTTTGCAGACCAGCTTATCAATGCCAAGAAAGATTCTTATGCTGCAGAGAACCTTGCCGGCACTTGGCTGAAGGAGCATAGCCAGCCAGGAGATGTTTTAGTAGGATGCGGACAAGCAGTTCAATTAATATATTATTCTGAAAGAGAATTTATGAGTTCTGGAAATAATGCTTCCAAGATTGAAGCTCTTATAGACAAATATAAGCCAAAATATTTTACCATGGACGGCCATGACCCTGGCTGTACGCAAGTCTTGAATTATCCTAACGAGCATCCTGAAAGCTTCAGGCCTGTCAAGGTGTTCTTCATGGATGAAGCGCAAACCCAGCCGATAATGATAATCTATGAGATAATCTACATGCAGAATTAAATACACAAATCTTAAAAGTTCTTATAGAAAATATAATTGTATGGACAAGAGAATCAAGACCATTTTCACAATACTCATTCTTGCTGTTACACTTTATTTCCTTTGGCACCAATTCTATTCAAATTGGGAGCAGCTGAAAGGTTTTGATTGGCAATTCAATTATCTTTACTTGATACTGGCTTTTGTGGCTGCAATCTTTTTTTACTTTATCGCGCACTTAAGATGGAGAATGATACTAAAACAGCTGGGACATAAGCTTTCATTCTATTCATCCTTAAAGTATTGGATGTTCGCAGAGCTTGGCCGCTATATTCCCGGCAAGCTATGGTATGTTATGGGCAGGGCATATTTTGGAAAAAAGGAAGGGATAAGGCGTTCTGTAGTTTTGCTAAGCACTTTTCTGGAACTGAGCATATTGTCTGTGACTTCCATCATAGTATTCCTAATAGGAGTAACTTTTGTGACTCAGCTTGATTTTACGATAATAGGTTTGAGCATCTTAGCAATACTAATCTTGTTGATAGCAATACATCCTAAAATCTTCAATTATTTTTTCAATCTGGCATTGAAGCTGCTGAAGAGGAAGCAGCATAGGGTTTCCATACCTTATAACAAGATGCTGAAGATAATAGTTGTTGTTGTGCTGATGTGGATAGTGCACGGCAGCGCGTTTTACCTGACTTCAAAGGCAATATATCCCTTAGAATTAAGCTTAGCTGCTTTTGCTTTGTTTGTGGGAGTTTTTGCAATATCATGGTTCATAGGTTTTGCAAGTTTTTTGACACCAGGAGGCATAGGGGTAAGAGAAGCCATAATGACTTATTTCCTGAGCTTTTACATTCCTTCGTCTTTCGCTGTGATAATGGCTGTAGCGTTCAGGCTGGTCTTGATAGTCGTCGAGTTTGGCTTTGGAGCAGTATTGTTTTCATTGCATAACTTTTTTGACAGAAAGTTATATTAATTTGAGTAAGGTACATATTGGAAAGATGGCAAGAGAAATAACAAAAAGGTTTGTTTTGCATGTAGGTTTCAGCTGCAATGCCAGGTGCAGGTTCTGTTATTATAGGGAATCTTTGGAACAAGGCAAGGTGAGGGATTTAACTTATGAGGAAGTGAAGAAGAGGCTTGATCTGGCTAGAAAGCATGGCAAGACCCAAGTTGATTTGTCTGGGGGAGAACCTACGATTAGGAAAGATATCTTTGATATAATCAAGTATGCCAAAAGCATAGGCTATGAGACTGTGAGCATGATAACCAACGGCCTGATGATGAAGAATCATGATTTCTGCAAAAGGCTAAAAGATGCAGGGCTTGACGACCTGCTGTTTTCAGTGCACGGCGTGGAGAAAGAGATGCATGATTATCTTACCTGCGTGAAAGGAAGCTGGGACTCAATAATGAAAGCAATTGATCATGCTAAGGAATTAAAGATTAATGTCAGAATCAATACAGTAATTACTAACTTGAATTATAATCGGCTTGACGATTATTTTGAACTCATGGACAAGCTCAAGCCGGATGCAATAAACCTTCTGGTTTTCAATCCTGCCGAGGAAGTCATACATTATAGAAAGGATGATGTGACTGTGCAGGATTATCATGAAATAGGTAATAAGCTCAAGAAGGCGCTGGACAAACATGGCTCCAAGCACAAGATGATAAACATAAGGTTCCTGCCTTTCTGTTTGCTCAAGGGGCAAGAGAAAAGGGTAAGGACCATGTGGCAAAAGATATATGAGAAAGAAGAATGGGATCCCATGCTTTTCATGTGGTTCAGGAAAGGTTTTTGGTATATTCCTCTTTTTGCAGTTGCAGGATTTTTCATATCGTTGTTCAATCCTTATTACCGTCTACCATTTCACGGCAAGAAAAGCTTTTACACGCGCTTTGGAGAGTTTGTGCAGAGTGCAAGGATATTTTATAATAAAAAGCATGTCAAGGAATGCAAGGCTTGTTCGTTGAGAAAGATTTGCCCTGGATTGAATAAAGCGTATGTCAAGAAGGTAAACAAGACAAGAGTAGTTCCTTATGAAGGCAAAGTGATAAAGGATCCGTTACATTTCTGCAAACAGTATGAAGAACATTTTTAGTTCCTGAATGATTCTACGACATAGCCTGTCTGCTGTAGTATGTTGTATAAGAAGAACAATATGAAAATCATAGGGGCATGCCTTGTCTTAAGCCCGTTCAACAGAACATTCTTTGCAGACCATAATCTCATCTTTGCAACGTCTTTCATATCTAATCTTTGCGCAAGATGGTAGCCTCCTTTACCTCTCTTATATGCCCAGTTCATGAAAGATTTCAGGTCTTTTCTCGGAGGATGTTTTATCCAGATTTCAGGAGTGTAATGGATTTTGTACCTGTTGCTTATGGCTCGATGCCCGAACTCTGTGTCTTCTCCGAAAGGGTAAGGAAATGTCTCGTCAAACAATCCTGAATTGTCGAACACTTCTTTTCTTATGCCGCAGTTGCAAGTGACAAGCTGTCTTGTGGTTCCGTCCTCTTTAACCGGCCACATCTTTTCAAAGCCTAAAGAGCCGCCTGCAGGAAAACCTAATGCTGAGATTGAGTTACCTATATAATTTGACTTGGGCATTATGACCTTGCCCTGGATGATATGCTTTTTTCCAGTGAAGGCTTTCTTGTATTTTTCAACCCAATCCCTGGGAATTATGCAGTCTGAATCAGTAAAAAGCAGGATATTGCCTTTTGCTTCTTTAATGCCGCGGTTCCTCGTGAATGCAGGGCCTTTGTTCTTTTCATTCCTTAGCACTTTCACTTTCTTGTATGATTTTGCAATCTCATAGCTTCCGTCCTTAGAACAGTCGTCAACAACAATTATCTCGTAATCCTTTACAGTCTGATTTGTCAAAGAATCCAATGCTTTTCTGATTCCTTTCTTGTCGTTGTATAACGGCATAATTACTGAAATCATTTTAATTTAATCAAGCTACTGTATTATTTAAAACCTTCTGGGTGCTTGTTGTGCCAGGCCCAGGCGCTTTTGACAATAGAATTCAAACCATGTTCCGGTTTCCAGCCTAGCATCTCGTTTGCCTTGTCATAAGATGCGACAAGAGTAGCAGGGTCTCCAGATCTTCTTGCCTCTTCCTTTGCAGGAATCTCCTGGCTCGTAACTTCCCTGCAAGCTTCTATCACCTGTTTGACAGAATAGCCAGAGTTGGTGCCAAGGTTGAACTTGCCTTCAATGTCTTTTTCCAGTGCAAGCTCGTGTGCCTTTGCAATGTCAAGGACATGCACATAGTCTCTTATACAGGTGCCATCCTTGGTATCATAATCTGTTCCGAAGATGCTTATAGAATCTCTCTTTCCCTGTGCCACTTGAAGTATTATTGGGATTAGGTGTGTTTCAGGGTCATGGTCCTCGCCGATTCCGTAAGCAGCGCCTGAAGCGTTGAAAAACCTTAAGCAGATGTTCTTTATTCCGTATATTCTATAAGCGTCAAGCATCTGTTCTATCATGAGTTTGCTCAACCCGTAATAATTTGTTGGATCCTTTTCTGCGTCTTCTGTGATTGGTATTGTTTTTGGCTGCCCATAGACAGCTGCAGTCGAAGCGAAAACAATCTTTTTCACATCATGCTTTCTCATTGCCTCTAAAAGGTTGAAGCTGTTGACAGTGTTGTTCATGAAATATTTCCCCGGCTTTCCCATTGATTCTCCTGCTTCTATGAAAGCTGCAAGGTGCACTACTGCGTCAAGATTTTCCTTGCTGAAAAGTTCATCAACAAGCTTAGTGTCAGAGAGGCAGCCTTTTACGAATTTTACATTTTCGGGAAGGCTTTTTTCATGGCCGTTAACAAGGCTGTCCAATACGACAATATCGTGCTTGTCTTTTAACAGATGCACTATGTGGCTTCCTATGTAGCCAGCTCCGCCAGTAACAAGAATTTTCATATCTTAAGTTATTTCTTAAAGTTTTAAATAACTTATGCAGCCAGAGTTAACTTTAAATAATCTTAATTCCTTATCTAATGTAAAAGAGAGGTGTTTGATGAAGCGGTTAACAATTGTCTTAATAGTATTGATTATATCCTTGTTTACATTCCAGGGCCTGGCTGAAGATAGCAGCAGCAACGAGACTGTTTCAGAGCCAATAGTGATTGATTTGGATAAAGGTTATTTTAAAGTTGGTGAAAAGCTTTCAGGAAATGTCATTCTTAATCTTTCAGAATATGTTGATTCAGAAGAAAATCTGGAAATAATCTTGAGCGCTGTCTTTGATTCTGTTGAAGATTCTATGACTCTTGAAGATGTGCTTTCAAATTTGTCATTGGCTTACACCTTGTCAGAGGAAAAGCTGGAGCTTGGAGAGAGTGCTGAAAGCAAGACATTATCATTCCTGCAATCCGGAGAGAAGAGCCTGGGTGTAAGATTGCCGCAATATTCCAATATAGAGAGCGTGGACATGAGCATATCTGCTCCAGCTGAAAGCGAGCTGCATGATGTGAAGATAGATGTGCTCAATGACGGCGAGATAGACTGGTATTATCTTGGCGAAATGCTTAACTGGGAAGAAGAGTATCATGCGGCTGAAGATTTTGTGGAGCCGGCAATGGACATAAAGAAGCTGGTTGATAATGAAACTTATTATTGCCAGATAATCGATTTTCCTTACAGCATAGATTATGAGGTTACTGCAGAATATAAGAAGACAGGGGAAGGCGGAGACATAAAAGCCATCCTGCTCACTTATGACGATCCCTTGTATCCAGAGTCAGCTTCTGCCGAATGCGATTTGCCTGAGCAGGAAACAACTTCTTGGTCTTCCTGTTCAATAAGCACTGATTACGGGCTTGCTGGCGAGAACCTTGTCTGTGTCTATTCTTCTTTGATGGATGAAGGCAATGAACTCTATTCAGTGCAGGTTGATTCTGCTGAAACTGATACTGCTTACAGGTGCACAAGAGATGATGAAGGGCTTTATTCATGCCAAAAAGCTTTGCTTTCAGATTATGCCATAAAGGTGCGCGGTGCAACCTATGACAAGGTGTTGAACTCTGACATAGATTTTGGGCAATGGCAGTACAGTCCAGAGAGCATACTTTGGGCATTAAGGAAATATGTGGGCTCTTCAGAGCCAGCGGATTTCACTCCAGTGTGCCAAGAGCTGCAGTGCCCTATAGAATTCAAGTTCATTGCAAACGGTTCAGGTCCTATGACTTTAAGCAACCTGGATATAGAATATGACTCTGTGGACGGGCCAGGCGAGATAAACCACTTCTTTAATATCGAGAAAATACCGCCAAAGATTCTTGAGATAGGAACAGGAAATGAAACAACTGACATCAATGAGACAGGCTACACATTAAGAGTGCCGCTATCATTGTTCAACCTTACTGTTCCTGAAAGTTTTGACAGCGATAACCTTGAACCATTGCTTACTGTAAGCTTTGCTGATGAAGAGGAAGAATCAACCTTTAACGTAATAGGCAAAGATGAGATGGCAGGTTCTGAACTATTGATACATGAGAGCCAAGAGGCTTGGGACTCGATGCTTGCAGATTCTGACAAGGCCAAGATTCTTGAGATGCTCGGCAAAAAAACAACTATCAATGAAGCCAAGAGCGGGCTTTCAACTTATTCAGAAAGATTGTCTTCTGGAGATTCTGACGAACTGCAGCAGGAGATAATAGATTATAGGGCAGATTATCCAAAGCAGATAGTTTTTGAAACATCCTTGATTGACTTGGCATACATCGAACCAGATGATATAACTTCTGACATCGTGCCCAGGGAGAAAAGGGACGAGACATATTTCTTCCAGGAAAATGTTAAAGTCAAGGCCAGCTTAAGCTCATTTGTCATACGGGATTATTCAGGCGCTTCAACAAATTACACCTGGGTGAAGAAAGAGGTTACTGCAAACACTGCATTGAGCAAGGTGGACGTATATGAGATTATTGAAAAGGATGCTGCTTATTCTGTGGAAGACATTTATTTTCAGGCAACGCCATCAAGCATAGTTAAAAAAGATCCTATCGTGAAATGGTTCATATCTTCATTGCCTTCCGGTTCTACAGAAGAATTCAATTATGTGGTTGAAGGAGACGCTCCTTTCTCTCTAAGTTCTGTAAAGACTGTTGTTGTAAAGACTGAAGAGGAAGAAGAGGAAGAAGAGCCAGAGGCAGTTTGCGGTGATGGAGTATGCACGTCAATACTTGAAGATGAGGTCAGCTGTCCTGAAGATTGTGAAGAAGGTTCGAATGCATTGTTCTGGACAATATTCATCATATTAATTTTCATTATCGCAGGCGGAATATTCTATGTTTACAAGTTCAAGGGAGGTTTTTCTGGCTTGCTAAAAAAGTTCCCGTTCAGCAACAAGCAAGAGCTTGAATCTTTGCTCAAGTACATCAAGAATTCCCAGTCAAAAAAGATATCTGATGTGCAGATAAGGAAAAGGCTTTTGGACAAGGGCTGGGAAAAGAAACAAGTAGAATATGCGTTTGAAGAATTGAAAAAGGATTCTGTTGATATTGCGCCGATGAAAAAGTACATAGAGAAAGCGCTTGCAAAAAATAAGGACAAGAAAAGCATTGCAAAAAAACTTATCAGCCAGGGGTGGGATGAGAAAGCAGTAAAGAAAGAATTAGGGTTGAAATAAAGAAATATTTAAATATGTGAAAATGATTAGATACAACATGCAAAAAAGAGGTTTACTATTATTATTGTTAATTGTCTTCAGTTGTTTCTTGGTTTTTGCCCAGGAAGCATGGGATGAAGATTCTGACGGTTTCTGCAGTTATATGGCTCCGGGTTGTCCTGATGAGCTTGACTGTAATGATAATAACCCTCTCATCAATCCGAATGCCACTGAAGTTGAGAATGGATTGGATGATGACTGTAATGGCCTCGTTGATGATATAAACGTCTTATGCGCTGATTCTGATTATGACGGCTATAAAGTTGTTGTTGACGGCACTTCAGAGGATTGCGGCGAACTTGATTGTGATGATTCTTCTGCTTACATAAATCCTGGGGCTACAGAAATTTGTGATGATGGAATAGATAATGACTGTGACGGATTGATAGATATAGAAGATCCTGACTGCATACTTGAAGAAAACCTTTGCCAGATTACTGCAGATTTCACTGGCGTTTTCGGATGCGAGACTTTCCCAGAAAAAATCACTACTGCTCATGAAGGCGACACTGTTTGGTTGATACTCTGGACAGACAATTGTGATGAGGAGTCAGAAGTCGTTTTTGACCTGTATGAATATAGCGAGGGTGCTGAACCTTATCTTGTAGATTCATTTGAAGCGAACTTTTCGGTGATGAACATTGATTATGGTGACGGGCCTACAAATGAGGATGTGTGGATGTCGCCTTGGGTTGCAGAGTACATGGTTGATGACGACAATAGCGATCCAGAATATTATTTTGAAGCAAAGATGATTGATTCCCAGGGCGTTGAAACAGTAGCTAATAGTGGTATGGCTTTAGATGAAATGCTTACAGTTATTCCTTGTCCAGACGGAAGCGATGAATGTCCTGTCGAATGTGCAGGCCTTGGATCAGAGTTCGGCGGCGGCGAAGATTATCTTCAAGATTGCGATCCTGACAGCGTAGATTGCACTAATGCTGAATGGAGCGAATGCGATCCTGTGACTGAAACAAAGACAAGAGATGTTACAAAATGCCAAATATATGGTGTTGAAGAGGAATGTTTTCCTGATGTTTGGGAATTGCTTCCTAGTGAAAAACCTTGTACTCCTATAGAAAGACCGAAGACAACAACAGTGCAAGAGGAAGTATCTGTTTGCGGTGACGGGATTTGTGAAGCTGATGAGGATGAAGACAGCTGCCCGGAAGATTGCATGGAAGAGGAAGAAGGAACAAGCTGGTGGATTTTCGTACTCATACTGCTCTTGATATTAGGATTGGGTGCAGCCTTTTATTTCTTCAAGGATAAGATTTTGAAAAAGCCAGAGGAAAAAGAAGAGAAACCTGCAAAGAAACTTTTTGCAACTGACAAAGATTTGCAGGCTGTATTAAAATATATCGATGCTGCAAGAGGCAAAGGCTATACTGATGCGCAAATCAATGTAATGCTTACCAAGGGCGGGTGGAAGCCTGATCAAATCAAGTTCGCATTCGCAAAACTGGGGAAGCCAAAGAAACCTGCCTCGCCATTTAAATCAAAAAATGATGAGAAAGTAGTGTTAGAATATGTAAAGAATGCCAAGGCAAAGGGTTATAGTGATGCTCAAATTAAGCAGGCCTTGCAAAAAGGCGGCAGGA
>CAZFZD010000038.1:0-9120 GCA_964522895.1 Candidatus Woesearchaeota archaeon
CATAATAAAAGAATTCTGAAATTTTCATTTTTAAAGTTTATGCAAACATCATTTCTTTAAGACTTTCTCATACAACGCTTCCAATTGCTTTGCTATCTTCTCAGTTGAAAACTGCTTGGAATAAACATAATTAGTGTCAATCATTTGTTTTCTTAACTTATCATCCTTAACCAGTTTCAGCATAAGTTCCTTTAAGGTTTTGACATCCTTGTAATCATAAAGAAAACCGTTCTTGCCATCTTCAATAAGGAACCTTCCGCCTTCTGTCTTAGTGCTAACAACAGCATTGTGTCTCGCCATAGCCTCAATAATCACTATACCGAAAGCTTCCCATTCGCTGGGCAGCACGAAGATTTCAGAAGCTTCCAAGCCGGCCAGCCGCTCTTCATCATCTACGCTTGCAAATACCACATTCTCACTTAAAGCAAGGTCTTCTGACAATTTCTTTAACCGCTTCATGTCACCAGCATCCTTGCCCATTACTAAAAAGCGGACATTGCGATTTTCCATCAGCAGGTCACGCAAAACCTGAATTACCTGGTCAAGCCCCTTATACTTCTGCACTCTGCCCAGATAGCTTATGACAAGCTTGTTTTCCAAGCCATATTTCTGTTTAAAACCCTTAACATCAACCTTGGAAAATACTTCCTTAGGAATGCTGTTAGGTATGAAATGAATGTTTTCTTTCTTCACTCCCTTCTTGACCATCCATTTCCACTGTTCCGGATTTACCTGAATTACAGCATCATAAAGCCTGTTTATTGGATATTCAAACCAAGTATAAAGCTTTTTCAGGATAGCCTGCCACCACGGATACTTGTCCAAGGCCATAAAAGGACCGTGCGGCGTATTAAGAATCCTTGCTTTTGTGAACAACTTTTTCAAAAGAACAGCTATGTCAGCCATAATGAAACCAAAACTCTGCACATGAAGTATGTCAAGCTTGTATTTCAAAACATTCTTTATCCATCCGGGATTGAACTCTAAATAGTACTTATACTGGAAATAAGTCCTGGTACGATGTATGTGCAGGCCTTCAACTTTCTCTTCCTTTTTCCAGCCTTTTTTCAACGTGGTAAATATGTGCACTTCATGCCCCTGCTTTACCAGCTCCTTGGCCTGATTGAAAGTGATGACTTCCCTGCCCCCAGTAGCAGGATAAAATGACGAGAGTAAAAAGCCTATCTTCATGAGAAAATGAATGAACCCCAGGTATTAAAAATGTTATGAAAAAAGAAAAAATTAGAAATCATATTTTACATCGTTTACATCAGGAGAAATATAGGGTTCTTCTGTGCAACCAACCAAAGTTGTTCCTTTTGTAATAAATGCTTTATGTGCTACTCTTTTAGGAATTAACAACATATCGCCTTTTTCTAAAACATAAGCCTCTTCTTCTTCAGAATCAACATGTTTTAAATCAAATTTAGCATTACCATCCAATAGGTAGAATAATTCTCTATAAGGGTGATAATGACCTCCCAAGTTAGAATCAATTTTCATTACAGCAAATTTTACTTGTTTTGCTACAAAATCTTCTAAACCGCCATTAAAAGCTGTTAAAATAGCTCTTCTTTCATCTTCATGGTCAACGCCACGAGATTCATATACCAATCCTTGTATTGACATTTTTATAACCTCCTAAAGTTTAATTTTTAAAAAAAGGACTATTTATAAGGTTTACGCATTAATTTTTTTTCTAAAATATTCCAACATATCATATAATGTTTGCTTTAATTCAATCTCTGGCTTCCAACCTGTTTCTTTCATAATCTTAGAATTATCTCCTAATAACTTAAGTACATCAACAGGTCTAACTCTTTTAGGATCCACTCTTTTCTTAATATCCTTGCCACTTATTTCAATCAACATATCAAGCAATTCATTCAATGAATACAATTTCCCAGAACAAACATTATAAACTTCATGGGGTCTTCCTTTCTCTATCAATAATTTATAAGCTTTGACAACATCTCTTACATCACAAAAATCTCTTTCGACATTTAAATTACCATGCATTATCACTGGTTCTTGCAATCCTTTTTCAACAATCACAACTTGTTTTACAAAACTTGGGAAAACGAACATAGGATTTTGCCCAGGACCCGTATGATTGAAACTACGAGCAATAACTATATCTAAATCTTTAAACTCAGCAATAATTTTTTCTTGTTCTAATCTAGATTCAGCATAAGGGCTTTCAGGCTTCAAAGGATGATTTTCAGTTATGGGCAACTTTTCAGGATTTCCATAGATTTCAGAAGATGAAACAACTAATATTTTAGGCTTAAGTTTTAATTCTACTATAACATCCAAAATATTTTTTGTACCTTGAGCATTAATGGACATTACCTTTTTAGGATTTTTCCAGCTCAACCCAACAGAACTGAATCCTGCTAAATGAAAAACTAGGTCTGGCTTAATTTCAGAAATTACCTTACTCACAGAATCTTTATTCTCAACATCCATGTGATGATATTGTATATTTTTTAATTTATTTTCTGGTTTATGTAAATAAGTACAATGAACATTAGCTTTATTTAAATAAAGCTTGGCTAAATATGGTGCAACAAAACCATCAACCCCAGTTATCAAGACTTTCATTTTAATAAAATTTACCTAAATGGCCATTATAAATGTTTCGAACCTCTATCTTTAAGGATTTTTATATCAGAATCGACCATCATTCCTACTAATTCCTTGAATGAAACTTCAGGTTTCCAACCCAAGACATTTTTGGCTTTAGAATAATCCCCTACCAATAAATCCACTTCTGCAGGCCTCATAAACCGAGAATCGGTCCCGACAAAGCTTTGCCAGTCTTTTATTCCGATATGATTAAATGCAGCATCAACAAATTCCCTGACAGAATGTGTCTCTCCTGTAGCAATGACAAAATCCTCAGCAGTATGGTGATTCAGCATTTTCCACATAGCCTTGACATAATCGCCGGCAAAGCCCCAGTCACGTTTGGCATTCATATTGCCTAATTTGAAGCCTTCAGACAATCCCAACTTTATTTTTGCCACATTCCATGCAATCTTTCTAGTAACAAATTCCATTCCTCTTTTGGGGCTTTCATGATTGAACAGTATTCCACTACAAGCAAAAAGATCATAGCTTTCCCTGTAATTCACGGTTATCCAATGTCCATACAATTTGGCAACGCCATAAGGACTTCTAGGATAGAACGGAGTAGTTTCAAGCTGAGGTGTTGTCTGTACTTTTCCAAACATCTCGCTGCTTGAAGCCTGATAGAATTTTGCCTTTGGTACAACTGTCCGCATAGCTTCTAAAATCCTTGTTACGCTTGAACCAGTATAATTTGCAGTTCCTACAGGATGATCCCATGATGCCTTAACAAAGGACATGGAAGCAAGATTATATATTTCATCTGGCTCAGCTTTTTTCAATGCACGTATTAATGACAATTGGTCAAGCATGTCGCCACTGATGATTTCAACTTTTTCATTATCCAATAAGTGCCTTATCCGTTCGGTACTTTCAGTTGAGGATCTTCTTACAAGCCCATAGACATTATAGCCTTTCTTAAGCAAAAATTCAGCTAAATAGCCACCATCCTGTCCAGTTATTCCCGTGATAAATGCATTTTTTGACATTTTTGAATAGATAAGTTATTATATATTATTTATAAATTTATTGTAACATTAATCCTTTTCCTTTATCGCTTCTTCATAAACCTTAAATGTCCTGTCAGCAATAATGTCCCATGAATACTTTTTTGCCTTTTCCTTATTATTCTTTGAAATCTTTTCCCTTAACCCATTATCATCCAACAACCTTGTTATTTTCTCTACCAAACCTGCCACATCGCCGTATTTGACAAAAAAACCGTTCTCAGGATCATCCATCTCATAAGGGATTCCATTTACAGGTGACGCAACTATCGGCAATCCAGAAGCCATGGCTTCAAACAATGTTAAAGGCAGGCCTTCACGATAACTGGGAAGGCAATACATGTCCGCTGATTGATACATCTCTGCAATCTGCTCCTTGCCCCTAATAGGATCAAGGATTCTTACTTTTTCCTGCCCTTTAAGCAATTCTTCAACCTTGCCCTTCATGCCTTCATCAGGGCCGAGAAAAACAAAATAAGTGTCATCTCTCTGCTTCAATATCTTTAATGCTGCTTCAGCAAGCTTGTCAACCCCTTTAGTTGGATTCATCCTGCCGAAAAACAATACCAGTTTCGCATCTTCAGGAATATCTTGTTTCTTTCTGAACTTGTTGTCCTTTATCCTCTTGAAAAGTATATTGTCCATTCCGTTAGGGATTACTGTTACTTTCTCTTTCTTGCCGCCATGCTTCTCTATGTCCTTAAGCTCCCAAGGCGTTATTGCGATTATCTTGTCAGTCCACTTGAACATCAATGGAAGCAATGTTGCATATACTATTTTTGTGGCTATGTTGCCGAAAAAGGACCTGAACCCTGAAGTCCAGCAGCAATGCGTAGTATGCACATGCGGGATTTTTTTCATCCTTGAGACCATTCCGGAAAACAGAACATAAGAATGGCCAGAAACATGCGAATGTATTATGTCAAAATTGCCTTTCCTCAGCTTCCTTATGACAGAAGGCCAGAATGTCGCAAAATTTGCAATAGTAAACCAGTTGAAGCACCTATGCACCTTTACGCCGTCTATTGTCTCCTCTTTCTTCTTTATCCTGTTGTACTTGTCACTGTCAGAGCAATATACGTGGACGTCATGACCTTTTTTTGCCAGCCTTGAAGCAATCTCGTGTATCACTTGGCCTGGCCCATCTACTACAGGAAGATAATAGGCCTGGGTGAAAGCTATTTTCATACAACGTATGATTCTTATCCGCTTTTTAATATTTATGGAATTAACCTAGTACTTGGTAACTTGATTTCTTAAACCCTATACCTTACCCTATCATACCATACCTTGACTGAAGTGGGCAATAGGTTTCGGTAGACTGGCTTTGCCACGTGCTCCCTGAAGAAATCCATAATCGAAAGCATTGTTCCTGCAACATAAGTAGGAGCTTTATGCCTAAGATTGAAATCTACTACCTTATCTTTTATCAAGAACCTTAATACCGGAGCAGGCAAAAGTCCATACCTCTTCTCTGTCACAGAGCCTCGCATAAGGTTAAGCACCAAATTGAGATAAGCATTCTTCTTCTTTAATTTGATATGCTTCCACCTGTCCCAATAATTCAAGTCAAACGCAGAATCCTTTTTTGATTTTATGACTCCGTCCTTGACAGCTTTCTCATAAAGCGGAGTGCCTAAAAAGAACACTAAATTGTTCACAGAAAGGAAATAGGGTTTTGGAATCTCCATAAGCAGCCTTATGCTGTCCAGAACATCTTCCTTTTTCTCATAAGGGTTTGTTGTAATCATGTCATACATCACTGCTAATTTGCCCTTGAACTTGTTTAGGATTTTTGCCGCATTCACAACCTGCGAACGCTTTATGTACCGCTTATAGATCTGAAGATTGATCCTGTCGCTTCCGGACTGTATTCCTATGATGATGTCTGTCAGTCCAGCATCCACCAAAAGCTTCAATTTTTCATAATCCATGGTTGTAGGGTCTGCAAGGCACTTGAACCTCATGCCAATCTCTTTCTTGTAGCGCTCAGCAAATTCCCTTATCTCTTCAACAGGCCTTGCCAACAATGTCTCATCACGGATGTCAAATACTCCTATGGAGCTGAATCGCTCTTTTAGCCTTTTCAATTCCTTAATCACATAATCAACAGAATATCTTCGTAACAGCTTGCCCTTGCCCTTGTAAAGCTGCCTGTACAAATGATTACTGCAATAGCTGCAGGCGTTCGGGCATCCGCGAGTTGTCATGAAAAATATCATGCCGTTAAGATGCCTTTCAAGAAATCTTGTTAATTTGCCTTTCTCCAAGATATAATGGTTCTCCAGGTCATAATCAGGATGCTCGTGGCAATCTAAGCAGTCTGGCATCTTTCCAATATCGTTCTTTATAATCTTCTTGCCCTTACAGAACCAGAAGTTTGGCACACCAAAATAGTCCTTGCCCTGCTCTATGCGTTCTGCAAGCTCAACCATGGCCTGTTCGCATTCGCCCCTGCCAACAATGTCAGCAACTTCAATGCATTTCTCAGGAGATATTGTGGCATGCGGGCCGCCGTAAGCTATTGGAATCTTTAAGCTCTTCAAGTAATTGATAACCTGCTCTGCCCTTATTGATGTTGAGGCATAAGCAGAAACTCCTATTAATCCTGCATCTTTAGAAATATCTTTCAATTGCTGTAAAACCTTATCAGAATATTTTAGCCTGTAATCTTCTGGCATGGGCATGAACACCATAGTGACTTTGTGCCCTTCACGTTTCAGGCAGCCAGAGATTGTACGCAACCCCTGGTCACTGGGATATGTTGAAGTTGATATCAGGACTATTTTCATGCGGAATAAGATAAAAGGGCCCTTTAAAAGTATTTTGAATTAATTATCAAAAACTATTTAAATAAACCATGTAACAATTACAAAGATGGAAGAGGAAAGAGGGGAAAGTTCTGAAAAGCCTTTGGATATGGAGCAGATCAAGCAGAGAAAAGAAGAGCTCATGAAAAAGGCTAAAGAAAAAAAGAGTTGGCTCATTTATGGGGCCATGCTGATTATAGCTTGGTTCGGCTACCATATTAGGACATTGAATCTTCCTTTATTGAACGGCAAATGGATTCCTGACGTAGACAGCTATGCATTCTTGAGATACGCAGAATACATAGTTGAACACGGAAAGATGATGGCTTTTGATACTTTAAGATATTTTCCATTCGGTTTTGATCCCACTTATGAATTCGGATTCTTATCATATGTGATTGCGTATTTATACAAAATCTTACATTTTATTAATCCAAGTGCAACAGTAGTAGATGCAGCAATCTATTATCCACCATTAGCTTTCTTTGGCGCAGCAGTATTCTTTTTCCTGTTTGTGAAGAAATTGTTCAACTGGAAAGTTGCAATGGTCTCAACGGGCTTTTTGGCAGTATTGCCGCCTTTCCTCTACAGGACGATGGCAGGTGTTGCAGATAAGGAAGCTCTTGCTATTATGTTTTTCTTTGCCACATTATACTTTTTTGTGCTTGCAATAAACTCAGATAAAATCAAGAAGATAACGATCTATTCTGTAGTAGCTGGTCTTTTGACTGCAGTGATGGGAGCAATTTGGGGCGGAGTAAGCTCGTTGTTCCTAAGCTTGGGAGCATATGCTATCATTGCCAGTTTTTTTCAGATTTTCAAGAAAAAACAGATTTATGCATACATTATTTGGACAATAGTGACTTTAATCTTTTTAACTTTATTTTATCCTACTAGATATACTTTTCAATCATATTTAACTTCATTAACAACACAAGTTATGCTTTTTGGCTTATTGACTTGTTTAGGGCTATTACTCATAAAAAATCAAACATTCAGTTCTTTGAAAGCGAAAGTTGAAGAAAGAATACCTTTAGGATTATTTTCTTTTCTTTTTGCTACCGCCATAGGAGTCATTGCAGTCAGCATAATCTCTGGTCCTGATTTTATTTTTGGAGCATTCAAAAACTTGTATAGCCAAATGTCACATGCTTTTGGTGAAACAAGATGGTCATTGACTGTTGCTGAAAACAAGCAGCCCTATTTTACTGATTGGATAAGCCAGATGTCCTGGAAATATATACTACTATTTATGGGTGGAGCAATATTGTTCTTTTATGAATCATTGAAAAAGATTAACAAGAATGACCGCTGGAAAGCCACAATAATCTTTGGAGCATTCATCTTCCTATTCACAATGAGCAGATATTCACCAAATTCAATTTTTGATGGAATTAGCGGCATTTCAAAAATTGCTTATTTCGGGTCATTATTAGGATTTTTTGGCATTATAGTTTACGCCTTTATTAAATCTTATTATAGGAATAAATCGCTTTTTGATAAGGTAAAAAATATAGATTCACTAACAATTTTCCTTATTGTATGGTTCATCATCATGACTGTGGCTGCAAGGAGCGCAGTAAGATTATTGTTTATATTTGCACC
Source organism: Candidatus Woesearchaeota archaeon (assembly GCA_964522895.1). Classification (GTDB taxonomy): domain Archaea; phylum Nanobdellota; class Nanobdellia; order SCGC-AAA011-G17; family GW2011-AR17; genus JAHIMK01. Next base: position 8,054 of record CAZFZD010000038.1, read on the forward strand.
TGTAACTGCTGTTCTTGTAGGTTATTTCACAATAAAAAGCATCAAAAAGATTATGCTAATAAAGAATGGGGTTTGGAAGATTGTAGGTTTGATTATCATACTTTTTGTGGTTGGAAGCACATTTGTAAGCTTTACCAAGAATTCTATGGCGCAAGCAAGCTATGTTGGGCCTAGTTACAACACACAATGGCAAAATGCTATGGCCTGGGCAAGAGAAAACACGCCTGAAGACGCAGTTTTCGCCCATTGGTGGGATTATGGCTATTGGGTTCAGTGGGGGGCTAATAGGGCCACTATAAGCGATGGAGGAAATGCTTTTGGTGGCATCAATCACTTTGTAGGAAGGCATGTCCTGACCGGGCAGAGTGAAACTGAAGCCCTGGAATTCCTTAAAGCACGTAATGTGAGCTATCTGTTGATGATTAAGGAAGAGATTGGCAAATATCCTGCATTCTCTTCAATTGGTGCAGATGAAAATTATGACAGGTATTCCTGGATATCCACATTTAGATTGAAACCTGAACAGACAAGAGAAACAAGAAATGAGACATTGTTATTCTTTGGTGGAGGCACACCATTGGATGATGACCTAATCTATAAGGACCAATTATTCCCCGCACAAAGCAGCGGTATTGGAGCTTTCATTGTACCAATGCGGAATGTAGAAGTAGAATCCGGTAATGAAACACAAACCGTTCAAGAAATTGGGCAACCAAGAGCTATCGTGGTCTATAATGGCATTCAAGAAGAAATACCTTTAAAATGCGTTTATTATCAAGGTGAAGAAAAGATATTCGATGACGGGGAGACTTTAGAAGGCTGCTTAAGGATTCTCCCTGAGTTCATTAATCAACAGCAGATAAATCCATTAGGAGGGGCATTATACCTTTCACCTGATGTCTACAAGGGAATGTTTGCAAAACTGTTCTTATTGAACCATGAGTCTGAATATTTCAAACTGGCATATTCTGATGAAAATAAAGGGATGCCTTTAGCATTATATCAGGGAAGATTAGTCGGCCCTATAAAGATTTGGGAAGTCAATTATCCTAATAATTTGACAATTC
>CAZFZD010000039.1:0-8934 GCA_964522895.1 Candidatus Woesearchaeota archaeon
CTGCAAAGACTTGTCAGAAAGCATTTTCTTTTCTTCCAAGCTGAGGCTTTCATGCAATTCTCCGTCATAAAGCCTTGCCTTGACTAATGGGCTTATTATTTCAACTATGCCTTGTTTATTGAAACTAAACCCTCTGTTCCGGAAATGCTTTTCTTCTGGCTTTTCCAGCCTGGACATTACAGACCATAAGGACAGCATGTCAAGCACATGAGGGAACATGTGGCCGTCATCTTCATTTTCTTTAATAGCCTTGTAGCCAGCTTCTTCAAACTCTTTCTGATATATTTTTGCTTCCTCACGAGGCTTTAGCACATAACCAATATCTATCTTTCTCAATCTTGACTTCAATCCCTTGTTTGTAGGGTTCTGTTCAAAACCCAAGTATGCTTCTTGATTTGTCGTGCCCATGATAAGACAGTCAATAAAGCCTTGTATCCCGTTGAAGTCAACCATATGCTCCTCAACAGCGCTCAATAGGTGGCTAAGATAAACAGGATTCTTGTGGAACATCTCTGTCAGATGTATCAGGCCCCGGTTCGCATCAGCCCATTTGCCTTCAAATTGGTGGATCTTCAGGCCTTTCAATAGCGAAGCGACATTTGCATATCTTGAATTCTCCCAAAATATCATTGGCGCTTGCCCGTCAGTATTCTGTGCAGGCTGTACTGTTGCAAGCCCAATCTTATTAATCTCTGAAATTGTTACTCTTTCAATCTGAATATGTTTCAGCACCTTATTGATGTCTCCGTTATATTTTTTAAGCAGGAAGTTATAGATGCTTTGGCAGTTGAAACAAGGTTCGCCCTCCAGGATTTTTTTAGGAATGAGGAATTTTTCTTCACTATTATCAACAAGAGATTCCAATACCTCTCTCCTTTCTTTTTTAGGAAGTAAAAGCAAGGGATTATCATTAAGCTGGCAGGGGATATTGCCTATAATCTCATCTTCGCTTAACTTGGCATAGCTCTCTTCATTCTTATGATCCTGATGCGGCAACCTGAACCCAGGTATGCTGCTGCTGGTTTCGTTTGTAAAGACCCAATTGAAAGTATATACTGTCCCTTCATCTGTCTTGGAATATTCTTCAAGGCCCTTGCTGAGGAGCCTTATGATAGAAGTTTTTGCTGTAGCCACTGGGCCGTGCAATACCATTATCCTTTCTTTACCGCCGCCTTCTGAGATAGTCCTCATGTTTGCCACAAGGTTCATCAGTTTCCTGTCAAGCCCATAGACTGCGTGTTCACCCTTGTCAAAAGGATCATCAAATATTTTATATCTTGTAAGATGGTCTCCGCAATTTTCCACATGATATGAACCAAAAGATTGAATCATGTCATTGATATACTGGAATGCTGTTCTGGTATGTTTGTGAGGATTTTCAGAAAGCATTTGCATAAAATCCTGAAAACTGCCAGTCCAGCCTAGATTGGAATAATTGAATTCTAAATCCTTTGTAAGTTTGTCTGTTAGCTTGCTCATTTTTTATGCTGGTGTTTTTTGTGTTCCTTTCCGTCAAAAGCATACATCAGCGGCAAACCTTCCTGGTTCCTTGTATGGATGTATACCGGTCTGCCCCATAGTTTGTGTATGCTTTCCAATGTCTTTTGCGCTTTATTAATATCTAATATCCTGCCTTCAAAATGATGCGCCAGCAGGAGCTCTTTTGCATTCCTGTAATTAGCATTATGAATCTTTATTGTTGGTTCGCCTTGATTGCTGAGCTGTGTAAGGAATAGGTTGCGTATGTGCTGTGGTTCCTTGCTCGCAATCTTGTAAAAATCGTCATCCGGATCCAATTTAAATGAATAAAGCAGGTTTTCGCGTATGAAATCGTCAGTCATGAATTCTCTTATGAATTCAAGGTCATTCCTTGTTTTTCTGACTTCAAAGAGCTTTTCCAGCCCTTTCATATCGCCGGTATCCCATTTTTTTCGGTTTTGGTAATATTTTTCCCTTTCAAATTCAGGCCCATGCTGCCCTTTATCCCACCTTTCCTTGATATCCTTAAAGAGGAGATAGCCAAGATGGTAAGGATTAATGCTTGTCTTGCTGCTTTTCAGTACAGAAGCATTTGTCTTTGCAACTTCTACAATGCCTGAGTCTCCTGCAAGCCCTTTCTCAACCATCAGGTGTGTGTGCCAGTATGATGCCCAGCCTTCATTCATGATTTTTGTTGCCATTTGGGGCCTGAAATAATAAGCTTCATCCCTTATGATGGAAAGGATATCTCTTTGCCAAGGCTTTAAGGTATCACTGTTCTGCAATAAGAATAACAATACATCCTTTTCCGGCTCAGGCGGGAAGATTTTCTTCTTTTGCTTCTCTTTTTGCATCCGCTTTTTTTGCATCTCCAGGAATTTTGGCGTGTTTATGAATTCGTCCATGTAAGCATAATCTGTCTTGATTCTGTATTGCTTGTCTTTTAGGTTGTCTTTTGGCCCGCAACTTCCGCCAGAGCATCCTTGACAGCTTGCACAATCAGAGGCCATATCACAATCATCTTCGTCATCATCAGAAAATTGTTCTTTTTGCATCCTTACTGATTCAAGGTCTATAAGCCTATCAAGTGAAAGGCATGCGTCAATGAATTTTTCCACTGTAACTTCTCCGTGCTTGTCAATATGTTTCTTGATTATGTCCGCATGATTTGAAGTAGTGTTCAGCATGTTTCTGTTTGTATGCTCAAACATGTAGTTGTTCTTGAAAAAATCAACATGGCCGTAAACATGCGCCATCACAAATTTTTGATGAATTTCAGCGCTGGTATTGACAATATAGCCGATTGCAGGATCATTGTTTATCACAAGCTCATAAATCCTGCTAAAGCCATGGCCTATCTGTTTGCTGAGCTTTTTGTATTCCATGCCAAAGCTCCAATGGCTGTATCTTCTAGGAAAACCAACATTAGCGACAATCTTGTTGAATTCATCATAATCAAGAACCAGGAATTTGGTATCAAAAAAATCCAGATTGGCATCTTTTGCAGCAGCCTCAACCTCTTCCTGCATCTCTTTCTGCTTTTTAGTAAACTTGTTCTTTATCATCATTTTCCTGTACCCAAAAAGTCCTTTATTGTATTTAAGATATCCTCATCACTTTCAATCCTTGAAGTTATTATTTTATCACCGTAGCTTGAGACATCCCTGAATGACTCCAAATCCTCAAGATAGGGTCCTTTTCTTTCAAATTGACTCCCTCCATAGCTGACATACATAGGATGTGTAGCCCATAGGGGAAGGTCTATCTGTGCATACCCCAGCATATTGACTTTTTTCATCAGCTCTTTCTCAAGCAATGTGAACTCTGCCTCATTCTCTCCCCAATTGTCACCGTCAGAATATTGGAAAATATAAATGTTCCAGTCCTGCGGATTGAATTCCATGTCTATCTTCCTGTTTATCTTGTCATATCCTGACCAGATTTTTGTGCCGCCCATAGTGGTGGAAGTGAAAAATGTTTTCCTGTCCACGATGTAAGCTTCGCTGTCGTGCATGACATATATTGATTCAAGACCCTTATATTGCGTCCTTAGCCAAAGGTCAGTCCAAAAGGAAACCTTTCTTGCGATGTTCTTATGCTGATCACTCATGCTTCCTGAAACATCCATAAGATAAAATATCACAGCATCTGATTCTGGAATCTCTTTTGTTTTCCATGACCTGTATCTCATGTCATCTTTGGTAAGCATGATGTTTGGATCATCAGGATCATATTCTCCTGAAGCCAATGTCCGCTTCAATGCCTCAAGATAAGATGGCTGGAATCTTAACAATGCATCCGGCCCGTTTTTTCTGAGGCTTGCAAACCTTTCGAATTCCTTCTTTATTCTTTTTTTGCCCCTGGGTTCGATGTTAGGCAGTTCAAGCTCTTCCTGAAGGATTTGTGCAAGCTCTTCTATGGTAACATCAACTTCAATCTCGTGCTCACCACTTCCTTCTCCTGCTTCAGGTCCAGTGCCTTCACCTTCTTCATCTCCTGAAGCTATTGGGTCGCCTTCTTCCCCTTCCCCCTGGCCCAAGCCTTCCTGGTCTTCGTTCTTTCCATACCTGAACCTTGGAAGATCTATGCCTGGCAGCGGTATCGAAACTTTTTTGTTGCCTTTTTTTCCGATGAGCTCGTCATTAGTGATAAGGTCTCCTAAGTCTCTTCTAATCTTGCCTTTAACTATATCATTAAATCGTTTCTCATCTTTGTCAATGTTCGATACCATTTTAAAAATAAAAAATTAATCAGCGTCGTCTTCAGATGCATAGATTGATGCAACATATTGGAGCACATTGTGTGCACAAGTTGGACAATAACCAAAATCCTTGACCAATTTGTCGCCAATCTTGTTAATCTTCATCTGGTCTTCCTCATCGCTGTCGTTTATGAAAATCTTTTGCAGGAAGTTGATTGAATCTTTCTTCTCTTCAAACAGTTTCTTTTCTAGGGCTTTTCTAAGTTCTGTGTTTGAATTATAATCGAACTTCTTGTTTTCAATCTGCAATCCGCCGAGATATTGTAAGATGTTGTTTCTGAATCCGTCCTTATCGCCTTCAGATACAGGAACCATCTCCTCAATGCTTCTCATGAACCTTTCATCAGCAGGTTCATCACGCCCAGTAAGTGGATCAGCAATCCTCTCTTTATTGGAATAAGCCTTGACATTGAGAAGATATTTGTCACAAAGCTCCTGAATCTCTTTTTTGTCAGAGGAGATTGCACGCTGAATCTCATCCTTGACAATGTCAGAATATTCAGTCTCAACTACATTAAGCAATTCATTGAGTTCTTCCTTCTTCTCAGCGCTGCTTATAATGGTGCTTGTTTTCAGGTCATTCCTTAATTTTTCAAGAACCATAAAAGGATTGACGCAATCTTCTAAAGTGCCAGTGATAGCCTCAGAGAATGCGTTCTGATTGAACCTTGGCGAGATTCCTTCAAGACCTTCACGTTCAGAATCTTCTTTCAGCTTCTTTACAGTGTCTTCATTGTAGTTAGGAAGTTTCTCACCATTGTAAAGCCTCATCTTCTGAATCTTGGTCAAGGCTCCGCTAATCTCTTCTTTTGGAGCATCTAATCTCGACAGCACTGCCCACATTGCAGCCACTCTTAAAGTGTGCGGGGCAATATGCTTTGGAACCCTCTTGTTGTTGTAATCCTTTTCATAGATTGCAATCTCGTTGTTTAGTTCCATATTGTAAGGTATGTTTATCCTTTTTGTCCTGTCCCTGAAAGCTTCCATCATCTCATCTTCTTTCAGCTTCTTATATTCTGCCTCATTAGTATGTCCTAATATGATCTCGTCAATATATGTAAGCGCAAATTTCTTTGGCTTTATCTGGTGCTCTTGTGAAGCTCCTAACAAGTCATACAGGAATGCAGTCTCAAGCTTAAGGATTTCTATGAATTCAACTAATCCCCTGTTACCGATGCAAAGTTCTCCGTCAAAGTTGAATGCTCTCGGATCAGAATCAGCACCGATTGTCGCTATCTTCCTGTAGTCTATGTTTCCTGTAAGCTCTGTCGAATCCTGGTTTTTCTCATCCTTTGGCTGGAAAGTGCCTATTCCTACCCTGTCAGCCTCTGACAAGAATATCCTTTTCACTTTTACATGCTGCATGACCTTTTCCCAGTCACCGTCATAATGCTGCATTAACTTACCATAATTGAACCTGCAGTGCGGGCAAAGTCCGCCATCCATATCAACAGGATATTTCATGTCCTTGCCTTTGTTTGCTTCATTTATTTCTTTGAGTATTGCTTTCTGCTTGTCTCTTGGAAGCAGTCCGATAGGGTCTTCATGCATCTGGCACACCTGGTCAAACAACACTTTCCTGTCGACAGTAAGATTGCCTTCTTTCTGGCCGAATTCACCAAGGCCTATCCATTCGAATGAGAACAGAGGAGAATCTCTTGAATATTCTTCAAGCCCCTTTTTTAATAATCTTGCAATGGTACTTTTTGCACTTCCTACTGGTCCGTGCATTAGCAAGACTCTTTTTTCTGCGCCCAGCTTGTAAGCTGCGCCTTTGAAATGGTTTACTAGTTCCATAAGGCTTTCCTCAAGCCCAAAAATTGAATCAGAATTGAATTGGCCGTCTTCCTTGTTGCTGAAGAAATTATATCTTACAAGGTTTCTCTTGAATCTTTGGAATTTTTCCATGCCGCCTTCTTCAATCATGTCAAATGCTCTTTGATATGCCGTTCTTGCAGGCCTTGCATCTTCTTTTAGCAGTTTGAGATATTCTTGCATAGAAATTCCGTCTTCAGTTTCAGACTTAGTAACTAAATCTTTTAAGAGCGTTTCGTCTTTTCCTCTTTTTGTCATAAATTATCCTCCTCCGTTATAAAAATAATTGTTAAACTGAGATAGTATCAGCTCTTTTCTTTGTTTGGATGTATGTCTGATATTTAAAACTTATCTAAAAAATGGCCTGAAACTTTATCATTCACCATTTTAGGATTACAAAGCAAACATTTTTAAATAAGGCTCTATGTAGTGTAAAAAACTTGGAGATTTAAAAAATGTTAAGACAGCCTATCTGCGTTTTCATGGGACATATTGATCATGGCAAGACTTCTATTGCTGACCAGTTCAGGCAGTCTGCTGTCACAAAGACTGAGGCAGGCGCAATAACGCAGATGATAAGCTCTTCTGTGCTTCCGATAGAAAACATAAAACAAACAACCAAGCACTTGCTTTCTCCTGACACCATCTTTACGATACCTGGGCTTCTGCTTATAGATACTCCCGGGCATTCAGCATTTACCAATCTGAGGAAGCGAGGCGGAAATCTTGCAGACATAGCAGTGCTCGTTATTGACATCAACGAAGGCATAATGGATCAGACATTGGAATGCCTGGAGATATTGAAACAGTATAAGACTCCTTTTATCATAGCATTGAACAAGATAGACCTCTTGCCCGGATGGCATTCTTATGACAAGCCGATGTTGCAGTCGATAAATTCACAGTCAGAATCAGTAATAGAGAAGCTTGACACAAAACTTTACGAGCTTGTCGGAAAGCTTTATGAGATGGGATTCCAGGCTGACCGTTTTGACAGGGTTTCAGACTATACAAAGCAGATTGCTATGGTTCCATGCTCTGCAAAGACTTCTGAAGGCATACCAGAGCTTTTGATGGTGCTTATAGGTTTGGCACAGAGATTCTTGGAAGCAAACTTGAAAGTAAACCTTGAGACAGGGAAAGGCACTGTTTTGGAAGTCAAGGACGAGAAAGGCATAGGTACCACTCTTGACATAATACTATACGACGGCATATTGAAGGCAGGCGACACAATCGTTGTCGGCGGGCTTTTAGAGCCTGTTGTCACTAAAGTAAGAGGCCTTTTCATACCTGAGAAAGGAAAGATAAAGTCTGTTAAGGAGGCTGTCGCAGCTTCAGGAGTCAGAGTATCAGCTCCAGGCCTGAAAGACGTGGTATCTGGTGTTCCTCTTTTGGTTGCAAAAGGCAATGTTGAGGATGCAAAGCAGCAGGTGCAGGCTGAAGTTGAAGAGGTCATAACAGAAGTGGATAATCACGGAGTTGTTATAAAGGCAGAATCCCTGGGCTCATTGGAAGCCCTAATCAAGCTGTTGAAAGAGAAAGACATTCCGATAAAGAAAGCTTCTGTCGGCGAGATAACAAAAAAAGATATCGCTGACGCGTCTGCCGAGGAGAACATTCTTTACAAGGTAATCCTTGGTTTTAATGTCCGTGAACCTGAGAACCAGGAAGTGAAAGTGATTGCGCACGACATAATATACAAGATCATAGAGGATTATGAGAAATGGGTAGAGCTTCAGAAAAAGAAGCAGGAAGAAGAGTCGCTGAAGGCATTGACAAGGCCCGCAAAAATAGAGATAATAAAAGGTTGCATCTTCAGGCAGAGCAATCCTGCGGTTGTTGGCGTGAGAGTCTTGGCAGGCACATTAAGGCCTGATGTTGACTTGATAAAGTTGGACGGCAGCAAGGCCGGCACCATAAAGACCATACAGGAAGAGAACGAAAGCGTGAAAAAGGCTGAGAAAGGAAAGGAAGTTGCCATATCATTGCCCGGCATTATAGCTAAAAGACAGGTTGATGAAGGGGATGTGTTGATTGTTGATGTATCTGAATCAAATTTCAAGCAGCTCAAGAAATTCAAAAAGATGCTTTCTCAGGAAGAGAAGGATTTGTTGAAAGACCTTGCCGAACTGAAAAGGAAAGATAATTCATTATGGGGCGTATGAATGATGGAATGCAACAAACAGAAAAACATGGAAGCCTGCAATTGCACTTACCCTTGCTCAAGAAAAGGAGTATGCTGCGAATGCATAGCTTATCACAGAGAGAGGGGAGAACTTCCTGCATGCTATTTCTCTGACGAGGTTGAAAAGACTTATGATCGGTCTGTTGAGAAATTTCTTGAGAGATGAATTTTCAAATTATATGAAATTTCTTATGTTTTTTTCCCAGTTAATCTTTTAATTGTTTTGTTCTTGACATATTAAGCAGAATTATAATAAAAGGTTCGGATACAAGAATAGATAAATGGTGGGCTCAGAGGGATTTGAACCCTCATACCAAGGTCCGAAGCCTCGTATGCTATCCAGGTTACATCATGAGCCCCTTGACAATAGAATCATTCATTCAACCTATTTAATCTTTGCTATTAGGGGCTCTTAAGAGATTTATCATAAATTTAGCTACTGGATAAACCGTAGCTTTAAAGTAATTTAACAATATCTTCTAGTTTATCGTCAATATCGAAATTCACTGCTCCCTTATCAATTAACTCTTTTAAATTACCAAAAACTACTCCGACGTCATAAGCCAAATCCATAGACTGAATAGGCAATGTAGGGTCATCAGAAATCTCTTCAATTTCAGGAAAAGTCTTTTGTCTTAATTCCTTAGGCAAACTCTGATAAGAATCCAAAGTTTCATCAATTAATCTTTTATTA
>CAZFZD010000040.1:0-8892 GCA_964522895.1 Candidatus Woesearchaeota archaeon
AACACCAGGATAGTAAGGAAAAGGCTTGCAGATAAGATAAAAGACAACACTTATCTAGAAAGGCCTCTGATCCATAAGGATTCAAAAGTGCTTGGAGGCATCTATCCCGGAGCAACACCAAGAGAAGCAATATATGTTGATGAGAAGTCTGAAAAGCTTGAAGAGCTTTACCAGAAGGCTAAGCAGAAAGCCAGGCTTGGAAGAAAATATTGCGAACCAGTTGTTTTGAAAGCAGTCTATGATACTGTAAGAGAAGCTATTCCTTATCAGGTTGATGACGCAGTCTACAGAATCTTCAATCATGGGAAGAAAGACGAGAAAGTTTCACTTGACAATTTCATTGAAGCAGGCATGGGTAATTGTACTCACAACGCATTAACATGCGCTGCATTGTTGGAAAAATTTAGCGATGAAGGGCTTATTGACGGAAAGATTAGCGTTGACAGGAACTCTTTAGTAGTACTGGGCAGCCATGCATGGTGCAGATATACTCCAAAAAACAACCATGCCAAGATACTGGATGTCAGAGCAGATTTTTGCGGCGACATACAGGATGGAAGAAAATGGAACTACTTTAGGCCAGAGGAGGAATCAGAATGAGCAAGCTGGGAGCATTAGCAGGATTGGGCGTTGCAGGTCTCGCATATATGGGCCTGGACAGTGCAGGACTTATAGATCCGATATTTGATTACATAAGAACAACTCCAGGAAGCCAGTCAGAAACAAAACAGTTCGTTGACGGGCTGATGACAGTTTCCGGAATCACAGGTGCCATAGGCACAGTAGGAGAAGTTGCAAAAAAGACAGGCAAGAGCGTCTTCAACATGAAGAACAAGAAAAGCCTTTCAACTCTTGAAGGAGCAGTCGACAGTGGCCTCGTGTACACTTTGATGAGCAACCAGGAAGGCAAAGAATTCCTGAGAGACAACCTGTTTTACAAGTGGGACATGTACAGTGCTAATATTGAAGGCGGTTTAGAGACCATAGCAGGCATGTCAAGTATCGCATTCCTCTTGGCATTCGCTTACACAAGCGCAAAATCACAGGCAGAAAAGCTTGACAAAGAGTAAAGCTTTTAACTATTTCGCCAAGAAGTCCATATCCTAAACTCTGTTAGAGTATAGATGAATTGACAAAAAGAAAGACATATAAATATAGTCAATTTGAGATAATAAGATAACATACATGTATGAGTAGTTCACAAGATTAATGTTCGTAGGGAAGTGACTAACTACCGCAAGGAGGAAAGTCCGCCCATCAAAAGGATGTTCCTTAAAACCTTCAAAGGTTTTGGGGGCTGCCGAAAAAGCTGCTTCCTTTAAGGAAGTTCCAGAAATGGAAGTCAACGGCACAGAAACGAAACGAGCCTTGGGCATAAAAACAATGATATGCTGATGCTTCTGGTGACAGAAGATATGCGTTGAGCGCCCAAAGTTACGGTGGAACGGCGAGAACCAGCTGATGCAACCCGGAAAGGGGCTTAGTCGAATGTTAGGCAAGCTTTCCACGTCTTTTCTTCGGGAAAAGGCAAGGAGCTTGACAGAAGGCGGCTTATCCTTCCCTACGATTTTTTCACCATTAAGTTACCATATGGAAACTGTAAGTTAATAGATATCAATCTTTGGGAAGAGTTATGTCTAAAGTGAAAAAATGATTTTCAACACTTTCTCTTCACAAATTTTATAAAATGGACAAGAATCATACCTTATATGATAATAACAGACTTTCTAAGGCTTGACCATAATGGTTTCAGAAGACCCACATTCCCTAAGACGCTTGAAGATTATGACCTTTCTGTATTGATTTCAGAGCTTTCAGAAAAAAACATCCACACACACCTGAATAGCTCTTACACGCTTGTTAAAGACGGCAATGATTTCAGCCAGCTGAAACTTTCACAAGGACCCACTCATGGCATGGACATCTATTGCCATTGGCTTGACAACCATACCATAATCAGGGAACCCACTTATTACCATTCTATCAAGGAGTCAATAATCCATCTTTATTTAGAATTCTTGAACTTCAAGCCAGTAGGTTCGCAAGCGTTGGTAAGGCCTGCGGGCATAGAATGCAATCTGAAGATTGAAGGCCAGAGTAAATACCATAAAAAGATGTTCCAGATATATAAGGATGCAAAAGAAGTTATAAAAAACTGCAATCTCATCCATTAGATCTTTCTTAAAAAAGTTAGAAAAGCAGTATGGCCATACATATCATGGCTGGGCCTGACGATATCTTTTTTCACGAGCCAGCCCCTCTCCAAAATTTCAATAGTGTCCATTACAAGAAGCCCAAGGTTATTTGCTTCTGCCACAAGACGTTCAACCTGCTTTATCGAAGGAAGGTAAGTTGCTATTGTACCGCCAAGTTTTAATGCCTGTTTAGCATGTTCCAAGCAGTCCCATGGTTCAGCCAGGTCCAAAGTTATTGCATCAAAATCTTTCTCTTCAATGCCCTCGCCTATGTCCTTGTTGACGAGCCTGAGATTATTTAAACCGAAAAAATCCGCATTCTTTTTAGCGATGAGATAATGATTTTCCTTGACTTCATAACTTACTACTTCTTTGGCGATCCTAGCAATGGAACAAGCCAATAGCCCTGTACCAGAACCCGCATCCAGAACCTTGGAATCCTTGCCTATGCCTGAATAATACATCAGCACTGCTACATCTTTCTGCAAGGGCATCTGCGGGCCCCTTTTCATTAAGTTTGTAAGGTCATAGAAATTTGGTTCCAGCACTATCAATTCCTTACCTTTATTGGTTTTTATCCTGCCGCCCTTTTCAATGTCCTCTGCCTTTAGAAAACCATGCCTTGTATGCAAATCCCCTTCACGCCAGGCAAGCTTCTTGCCGTCACACAATACTAATTTCCTTATTTCCATGAAAAGTTTAAGCAAGGCATTATCTTATAAAAGTATGGTTTTTTTCCAAAATTCTAGATAAAATTTATATATCCAAATAAGATACCACATTATAAGATGGTCAAAAAGAAAGGTGCAAGAGCATTTGACAATTTTTCTCAAAGATTCTTGAAAACATTCCTGAAATTCACACCTGAATTCGGAACAGTCTGGGGCATAGACGGCTATGATCACAGAAGCTGCAATTTCAGCCTGAAAAGGATGCAAGCTGAGAATTCTGCATACGAAAGGGCATATAAGCAACTTAGAAAAATAAGCCCCGGTAAATTGAGCAAGGAGCAGGCATTAGACTATAAAGTTCTGAAATCACAGCTTGAGATTGACCTTTACGATATGAACTCTCTCAACAGAGCCATAATTTCTCCCCAGGATTACCTGGGTTTTGAAGACATTGATTTTTTGATAGACAGGAGAGTAAGAAATCTGCCTGACAAGATTTTATCAAAATTAAGTTTTATGCCGCAGACATTGAAAGTTGCAAAGAAACATATCAATAAGGAGCTTGACTGCCAGCCCAGGGAATGGGTCAGGACAGCTATTGAAGCGTGTGAATGTGGTGCGATATTTTTGGAAGACATTCTTAAGCATCCAAAGATAAGAAACTCTGAATTGTCCGGTGCTATTGAAGAAGCAGCGCATATTGCTGAAGAATCAAGGGCAGATTATGAGGATTTTTTGAAAAACATATTGCCGAAAGTCCAGGGCAAGCTTGCAGTGGGGAAAAAGAGGTTCAATCTTGAACTTAAGAAAAGGCAGTTTTTGGAGCTGCATCCTGAAGAAATATTCCAGTTCGGCAAGAACCTGTTTGATGAAACAAAAAAAGAGCTTGAAACCTTAGTTGCTGAGACAAGAGACACAATAAGCAGTTATGACAAGAAGCAGAAGAGAAGATTGCCGAAAAAAGAGAAAGTGTTGGGCCTATACAAGAGCCATATGGAAAAAGCAATAAGATTCATCAAAGAGAACAATCTCGTGCCCATGCCGCAAAATGAGCACATGGAGATTATAAAAGTGCCTCCTTATGCCGTGAGGACATACCCTTATGCAGCCTATTCTGCCGCACCATTATTTGGAGAACAGCTTGGCCGCACATTAGTGAACCTTCATTCTAAGGAGAACCTGGAAGAGCAGACATACGCTTTCATCCGTTCTACCATAGTGCATGAAGGCTACCCTGGACATCATCTGCAGTTCACATGGGCTAATATGCAGGCAAGAGGCAGGCAATCAGGATGGTTGAGATTGCTTACAGAAGCCTCTGCAACATACGAAGGCTGGGCTATGTATTGCGAGCAGCTCATGCACGAAGAAGGACTGAACAAAAATAAGAACGACAAGTTCGGAATGCTGAAAGATAGGCTTTGGAGAGCGCTAAGGATACAGATAGATGTAGGGATTCAGACAAAGGAATGGCCTTATGACAAAGCAAAGGACTTAATGGTAAAAGAACTGGGTTTCACAGAGGAAGCAGCCACTACAGACTTAAACTGGTACATAGAAATGCCGGGAACACCATTAGGATATGCCTTGGGCTGGAAATTCATCAACATATTACGAGATTATGAGAAAGATCGCCTTGGAAAAGATTTCAAGCTTTACAATTTTCATGAAAAACTGTTAAGCCAGGGAAGCATAGGATTGCCCTTGGTTATCAAGGAAGCATTTGGAAAACAAGCTCTTGAACAAGTTTACTCAGAATTTCGTCGAGAGCTATAGAACTTGTCTATTTCTCTTTTGATATTCAATGTCACTTCCATGTTCCAGTCTTTTGGGAAACATTTGAAATATCTGGGCCATACATACCTTTCATCGATGAACACTATGACACCTTTGTCTGTTGCGCTCCTTATACACCTTCCTGCATTCTGCATCGTTGTGATTATAGCGGGCATCACATAACCGTAATCCCATCCCTTGCCGTATTTACCATCATAATACTTTATCAGTTCCTCAATCTCAAGATTTGGCTTTGTCAATGGCAATCCAACCACAACAACTGACTTCAAAAAATCTCCCACAAGGTCAATGCCTTCTCCAAAACTTCCGGAACTTACAGAAAGCAATACTGCTCCGACATCCTTGAAAGACTTAAAGCTGTCAATCAATTCTGCCTTGGCCTGCTTTGTGAGGCCTGATTCTTCCAAGAGCGTACTCTTATTGCATAGTGCTCTGAAATAAGCATAGACATCATCCCTGAAACGGTAGCTTGGAAAGAATATGGCACAATTTCCCGGCACATTGTTTACCACATTAGCACATTCCTGCGCAATCTGCTCATACATCTTATTGCTCCGTGAAGTGAACTTTGTGGAAGTTTTAGGCACAACAAGATTAAGCCGGTTCTCTTGCGGAAAAGGATTGTCATACTCGGCAAGTTGAGTATCTTTCTCAAAGCCTAAAAGGTCCCTGTACATCTCAGTCGGTGTCAAAGTGCCGCTCATCACTATGATAGAATGTGAATTGTCTATAAGCTCTTTCATTGCAAGACTCGCATCAAGGCATTTGTATGATATGTTCAGGTAAGGCTTGGATTTTGAGAATGTCCTTGAAAATATCCTTACAAAACTCTTGTCAGGGCCTTTCCATGAATCAAGGAAATGCGCCATGCCATTTGCAAAACTTCGTTTTTTTGTCTCAATTATGTCTTCTGCAATAAACTTTAAGTCCCTTACAAGAATATCAACTTCTGTAACTGGGTTTATTATTTCAAGAAGCTCCTGCTTGGTTATCAATCGTTCCTGCTTTGCCATTGGGATTGTTGAAGAGATATCATTAATGCCTTTTTTTATGGCTTGCAGGCTTTCAACTGTCTCAAAATCTTCCATGGCCTTAGCTTCCTTAATAGACTGTTCAATTACATAAGTCGTAAGAGACCTGGTCAAAAGGTTCCTTGCCCTTGCTGGAAGATTATGCCCTTCGTCCATGATTATAATACAATCAGAAAGCTGAATATCCAATTTTTTCAAAAGGTTATTCCTTATGCTTGGCTGAAGAAAATGATAATAATCAGCAATAATCACTTCTGCCTCCTTAGCAAGTATGCAGGCAACTTCATAAGGACATACATCAAGGTTAGTGCATAAGTCTTTTGCTTCCTCGACATGCTTCGGCACTTTCTTCAATTGTGCTATGGCTGACTGGGTCTCGAAGGTAATTTTATTCTTCCTCCTTAACTTTTTATAGAATTTGCAATGACTCTTTTCTTTCATTTCCCTGCAAAATTCTGAAAACTCTGATGCTGTCAATGCGCCTATCCCCCTTTGGCTGCACATCCATTTCTTCCCTACAAGATCAACAACAGAAAATTCAACATCAAACTTACTCCTTATTTGCTTCAAGGTCTCTATAGCTATGACATGCTGGGTATGCCTTGATGTGAGGAAAAATACTTTTTTCTTGTGCTCTAAAGCATAAGACAATGCAGGCGATATGGCAGCAGCGCTCTTTCCAATACCTGTCGGACAATGCGCCAAAAGGTGCGAACTATTGCTGATTGCAGCCTCGACCTGTTTCATGAAACCTTTCTGAACAGGCCTCACTTTATCATGCGGAAATAAATCTTTCATCAAGCGACTTAAGAAATGGACACTTATAAAATTATTCTAAAATTTCAGCCAATTCAAGATAATAGCTCATCGCAGTCATTTCTTCTTTAAAATCCAGATGAATCATCTCCTTGAATTTTGGCTTCCCTATAAGGCCTTTATGATATCCCTTATACATCCTTTCTCCAAGATGATAGCCCAAATAATGGTATGTCTCGCTTATTTCAGGCAAATCCTGGGTCAATATTTCAACAAGAGGATTTTTTTCATCAAAATTTTCTTTTGTAATCTGCCCTATATTAGCCTCAAACTCAAGATGCTTAAGAAAAAGCTTGTATGATTTATCTGGTTTTATTAATCTCTCATCAAATTCTGCAGCCAAATGGAACTTGCCGCTTAAATGAGCTATAGATTCGGCAATAGTGTTTGCATAAAAGAAATCAATAAGCGTTTTGCAATTGCGGCCTTTGCCCCTTGAACCATTAAAATGCAGATTGATAAAATGCATGGTCTCCTCACACATGGGATTGATAACACCTTCAGCCGTATCTTCATTCAAATAGATGAAATTATGCTCACAATCATAACAGCAATTGCCTGAATATCTCTTGCTTTGATCTTCAGGAAGCTCAACGAGAATCTCAGGATAATGCTTTTTAGCTATTTTAGGGAGCCCAAAGAACTTCAATTGCTTCTCAATGAAATAATCCCTCATATCGACAATATCGCCGCCAGAATCAAGCAATTTTTCCAAATCCGCAATAACTTCTTGAATCATATTAAAAAATTAGGCTAGAACTAGTTTAAAAGCTTTACTTAACTTGTTGGGTCTTGTCATTGAACTCTTTGAGCTTGGATTTGAAGGTGCTGACAATATCAATGACATATTTGCCCTCATCCAGCCTATATACCAAGGGCTTGCCCTTAAACAGGTCAATAAGGTCTATCTCATACTTGCCTGGCTTCGGAACCCTGATAGCCTCCAAATCCAGGACCAATGGCTGGTCTTCCTTTATCTTGGTTCCAACAATATCAAGAACATCTTTCTCCATCTGCTCCTTGTCCTTGTTTGAAAGGTTTGCAGTTATCTCCTTAGCCTTTTCAATATTCTCTTTCTTAATATAAAAGAAAAATTTCCCAGAACACTTATTGCACCCTTTAAGTAATTCTTCTGATCCGTCAGAATACAAAGCTCCACATTTTACACATTGGTGCGGCATTTTATTTTATATTAGTCAAAAGTTCAATCTTGTCAGGATTTCTTTTGATTTCCTTTATTACTGTAGCAGGGCCGATGATAGTCAGACCATCCCTTGTACCGGCCAAGGCCTTTACCAGCATATTCCTCAATGTATTTAGCAATCTTGCGTTCTTGGGGTTCTCAGGATATATAGTGCAAAGCTCTATACCCTTGAATCCCTTACTAACAGATTCCATTGTCTTTTGGATAAGCCAAGCCTCTTCAGAAGGCTTTAGTCTGCCCTGCATTAAAATCACTTTGTCTTTTTTAACTATATCCAAGAGCTTATTTATCCTCTTTTCTGATTCCAAGCCGTTTATTTCGTCGTATGGGACGAACTGTAACGTCAATGCCATTTTTAGTTTACCACCTTGAACAATGCTTCATAAAAATCTTGAATATTATTTCCGTGTTCTGCAGAGACTCCCACGACAGAATACTGTGGGAATGCTGACTCAATAGATTTTATGTCGGATTTCTTAAGGTCAATCTTATTACCTACAACAAGAACTGGAATGTCCCTTGCTGCAAGATTTCCTATAATAGTTATGTTTACCTGTGAATAAGGATTGACAGTAGAATCCAACACTACAACAACAGCATCCATGTCATCAAGCCACTTTATTGCGTCAATGACTCCTTTTGTTGCTTCCTTTGCCCTTGCTTTTGCCTTTGTCTTAGGCATCTTGAACTTCAGAAAATCTTCATAATCAATCTTTGTAGCTATTCCTGGAGTGTCTATTAAATTGAATGATAAGCTCTTACCTTTGTTTTCAACATTAATCTTCTCTTTTACAACAACTTCCCTGGTCTCATGAGGCACATTGCTAACAGAACTCATGTCCTGGCCCAGCCAATCCTTGCATATCCTGTTTGCCAAAGTAGACTTCCCTGCATTAGGAGGACCATACAATCCAAGCTTAAGATTCTTTTTCTTTTTCAAAAGCTTAGAAATTTTTCCTAAAAAACTTTTCAATACTTTTAACATTGCTACGCCTCTTTCTTGTTTTAATGTAATTAGATAGTAATTAAGAGTAATTTAAAAGCATTTCGGTAAATATTAGCGTTTTTATATGTTATTTAATGGATTAACTTAAATAATAAATATTTTCTTTATTCTTGAAAACTGTGCTATCCCAAAAGTATTTCATAAGGACGATATAAGTCTAGTTATGAAATTA
>CAZFZD010000041.1:0-8886 GCA_964522895.1 Candidatus Woesearchaeota archaeon
TCTCCCCGAGCGTTACTTCCCGCACTTCCTGCGGTAGCGCCGTTTATGACGGGAAATTTGAATATTTAATCTATAATCCTGCCACCAGTTTCTTCCACTTTGTAAGCAAGACAATTCTAATATTAGAAAACAAACATTATAAAGTTTTTGTAAGCGTTTGTCAAATGGCAAGTGGTCAAAAAAATACCGCAGCAAGCTGCGGAGTATTTAACTCAAAGGGGAATAAAGAAAAAATCAGATAGAAGCCAGCTTTTCACGCAATGAGTTTAAATCAGCTTCAAGCTCATTGAGTGGCTTTTCCCTTTCTTCCATGGCCCGCTTCTGCCTGGCAACTTCGCGTTCGTGCTTCTTCTCCTCTCTTTCAACCGCTTTCTGCTCTTTAGCAACTTCTTCTTTCTCTTCCTTCACAAACTTAAGCTGGTTGAATTTCTTTGAGCTCAATGGAAGCTCCTTGAGCTTCAATTCTTTCATCAGGCTCTTGACCTCGCTCATCTCTGACTTTAGAAGCTTAAGCAGATGTTCCTTGTGCTTGTTAAGTTCAACATAACTCTCATATCTCTTGAGCACATTGATTAAGTCTATTGCTGTAGTAAGCACTTCTTTTCTCAACCATTTAGGATTGTCCACTTTTACATGGATGTCATCCTCAGGTTTCTTCTTTTGCTTATGGCTTCCTTTTGCAGTCATGATTTCACGTTTTATAATTCAAACATGGCCTTGTCTATTGCCATCAGTTTTGATTTTATTGTTTCAATATCTCCGTGCCAGCTTTCAATCTCGCTATCTTCCTGCTTCTTTATCTTGTTAAGTTCAGCAAGGATATCATCAGCATCCTGCAGCTTTTCCTTAATCTGCTTGATAGTGGAGATTACTTCCCTGTATTTTTCAATCTTGACAAACAATGGCTTTTCTTCGCCTACTGCCGGAGTTTCTACTGGCTCGCTCTTAGGCGGCAGCTGTTGAGCAGGCTCTGGTTGCGGTTTTGCGGGAGCAACAGCTTTCTTTATGGTTTTCTGCTCTTCTTCAGTTATTTCCGTGTTGGCTTTTTTTTCAGAAGGAAGTTCTGGGAATTTCAATGGTGGCAATTCGTCCTTGACTTCTGCCTCTTTTTTCTTGCCGAAAAGGCTCATATAAATACACCTCCAATTTTAGTAACAATATTAATTTGATTAAAGCCTTTATTAATATAAAAAGCTTTTCATTAACTTTTAGAGAGTGGATAATTGTTTTTTTAGATAGAAAGCTTTAAAAGTAATTATAAATACAGCCTTCTTAGCGAGATGGGGCAGTCAGGAGTGCCCGATGGGCCCATAACCCATAGGCCGGTGGTTCAAATCCACCTCTCGCTATTCCTTCCAATTTTTTTGATTTTTTCTAAAAACCAAATGTTTTAAATATTATTCTTAAAAATGTTCTTAAGATGACCACAGTACTTTTCAGCAATTCTAAAAGCGGGAAAAACTTAAGAAACAAGCTAAGGGAAAAAAAGCTTAGGAGCTATCTTGGCGATAATGGCCACCTTTATTCTACAAAAAGCTTTGATGAACTGGAAAAGATTGTAAGCGGCCTTCACAAGGACAATCCGGAAAAGATAATTCTTGACAGCGGCGACGGCGGCATAACCGTATTCTTGAGCCTATTGAAAAAATACTGGCCCCAAGAAAAGGAACTGCCCTTGTTCGGCCTTATTCCCGGAGGCACTTTCAACCTGCTTTCAAAACAGTGCAAAATCAAGAAGCCGAAAAAGTACATCAAAGACATTGTCAACGCAAACAACGACGAGATATATTCACAGGAAGTGGATATGGTAAAAGTTACTGACGACAGAGACATGGTAAGCTATGGTTTCAATTTTGGGCTTGGCTCCTTGGTTACATTGCTTGAAGAATATTACAAGCACAAGCGCCTGAAGCATCTCAAAGTCGGTTGGATCCTTGGCAGGATAATGTTCTCAAAGATGTTCAGGCAAAAATATTATGACCATTTCGCAAAACAGACGCCTCTTGAAGTAATGGCAAATGTGAAAGGCATTAAGCAAGACTATTCCAAAGACTATCTAGGCATAGCAGTCCAGACAATAAAAAGCATTGGCATGAAATTCTCAAAACCTTTCTACAAGGCGCAGGAAAAAAGCGGAACATTCCATGCCATGGGCACGGGAATGGAGCTCAGGGACCTCTTGTTTTATTCATTGCCGTTCTATTTCGGTAAGCCTGTTCCCAACATGGACCTCGACCTGCAGACAGAGAGCTTAGTAATAGAATCAGCAAGGCCTATCAAGTATCAGGTGAACGGCGAACTTGACCTGATGGGCAAGCCTTACTTTGCAAACAGGATGCAAGTGGAGCACGGGCTTAGCTTAAACATCATCAAACCCTCGCCAAAAAGAAAGTTTTAATATATATTGAAAAATTCTAAATAGCATGCAACGGGCAATCATCCTTAACAACAGGGAAATAAAAAAGATTCTTAAACAGCTCGAATATTTCGGCTTTGAGGGCAGGCTTAATTACGCGTTCCTGAAAAAGAAGGACGGGAAGCTATACATTCTGGACAGAAAATTCGGCGAGATAGATACAAAAAACTTAAGGATTAACAATCTCGGGCTGTATTTCGGTAAGGAAGAGAACTCAGGAATAAGGCTCAGCATAGAGGGCAGCCAATTGATAAGGCCTGATAAGAACGTGATTGAACTGGATGAAAAGCAAGTGAAGCAATGGATGCATGGCAAGGACATAGCTATGCAAACAGAAGAACAGGGCATCAAGGCTATAAAATCAGGCAAAGATTTCTTCGGATGCGGAATCCTGAAACAGAATAAGCTATTGAACTTTGTCCCGAAAAATAGAAGATTAACTACTAAAAAGATAGAATAATCTCTAAAAATTGCAAAATATTTATAAATACAATGTAGTTTTCTAAAAAATATGACAAATTTGATGCTGGAAGACAGGCTTAAGAAAATTTTTAGGGATAACGATGAGCCTGAAGCTGAAAATCCTAAAAAGCAGCTTAAGCAGGATGCGACCAAAGCACTTCTTGATGAAAAATATGAGGAAGCATATTCCATGTTTTCCCAGCTTGCAGCATTTGAAACAAATAACAGCCTTGCAAGAGTAAAGCATCTAAGAAAGATGGTCGAGTGCAAGAAAGAATTGTTCAAGCTTTTCCCTAACGACAAGGACTTCCAGGACCTATGCACAGTATACAATATGAGGCTTAAAGAAGATTATAGTGCTGACGCTTACTTGGATTATATCTATTTCCTTAATTACGAGCTTGCTACATTCCCAGAGCCTATGGACTTCAGGGAAGAAGCATTGGCAATAGCAAAGAAAGGTTCTCATGAATTTCCAGAATGCTCAGAGATTTTTGTAGAACTGCACAACCTTTACAATGATTTCGGCATGTTTGAGATGGGCAATGAAGCCATGATGCATGCCTGCAAGCTCTGTTACGATAATCCAGAATACCTCTTCAGAAGCTTTTCAACTGAGCTTTTTGAGCCATCACAAGAAGAGAAAGAGATGCCTCTTATCCAACTCCTTAAATACAGAAACCAGGAGATTATGAAAGACCCCTGGCTTCTTGAAAGATACAGTGACGAAATTTCAGAAACAGGGATACAGCCGCTTATAGCATTCAACCTGTACCAAAGGATTTACAAGATGAACATGGCAGCAAGGCCAAGGCTGAAGGAAAAGATAAAAGAAGCTTACGAAGATGCAAAGATGATAACTGACGATCCGAATGAGCTTTTTGCAATTGAAAAAGCAATGGTCAGGTTTACGCTACAGAATAAGCTGGATCATGACAAGGAATGGGTGAAATTCTGCAATGCGAATTTGGGTCAGGGCCTTGAAGAAGCTGAAGGCAAAAGACCTGTTAAGAAAGATGCTCTTGCAATAAAAAAGCAGGAGAACGTTGGCAATAATTTTAGTTCAGAAATTACACTGCCGAAGGATTTCAAGAAAAGCCTTGACGATTATGTCATAGGCCAGGAGATGGCAAAGCAGGCAATATCTGTAGCATTCTATCAGCACACATTAAGGATAAACGGCAGTGCTCCTGGAGTTGAGAAGAGCAACATACTTATCCTGGGACCCACTGGTAACGGAAAGACTTACATTGCAGAGACAGCAGCAAAGCTTCTTAAACTTCCTTTTGTCATTGGAGATGCTACAAAGATAACCGATTCAGGATATGTGGGTGCGGATGCTGAAGACTTGTTATTATCGCTTTTCCTGAAATCTGGAAAAGATAAGGCAACAACTGAAAAAGGAATAATCTATATTGACGAAGCAGACAAGATAAGGGCCAATCCGGGAAGCGGAAAAGATGTCGGAGGCGAAGGTGCCCAACAGCAGCTCTTGAAACTGATTGAAGGATCTGATGTTGAAGTTCCCCTGAACAAGAAAACTGGAGAAAGCATAAGGATAGATACGAGAAACATCCTCTTCATAGTCGGCGGCGCATTCTCTGACACTATGATGGGCGAAGACCTTTACAGCAGGGTAGATGAATCAACGATAGGATTCAATACTGCTTCTGAAGATACTAAAAAGTACTCCAAGGTCATGAGAAAGCTGACTGACAAGGATCTGCATAATTACGGATTCCTACCAGAGTTCGCAGGAAGGCTGCATCACAGGATTATCCTGGACAAGCTGGAAAGGGAAGATATGCGGGACATCCTGGTGAAGCCGAAGAATGCTGTCCTTACGCAATACAAGAAGGTTTTCAAGGCAAGCGGAATTAAGCTTGAGGTTACAGAAGGTGCATTGGATTATATTGCAGAGAAAGCTGCAGAATCAAACTCCGGTGCAAGAAGCCTGAGGTCAATATTTGAACAGATTGTATATAAGCCACTATTCGAGCTTCCTGGAACAGAGCAAAAAACGTTTACTATTGATGAGAATTACCTTGAAAAAGAGCTTTCCAAGGCCGATTTCTAATTCTAAAACTATTGTTTTTTGAGGTTTCAGAGCCTGTATTTGCCAAACAAAACATTTATATACTTGTAACTACTGGTTGATAACAACAAAATGGCAAATATTGAGAGAAATAGTCTGGAAGAGGATTTGGAAAGAAGGCTTTTGCATGCTTCTGGAGCTGATACAGAAGATAAGGTGCAAGAGTACAAGTCAAAGCTGGACATACTTTCAGATAGATTTCATGCTTTTCTTGAAAACAAGAACTATGATCCAAGGAATTCCCTGCACTTGGCAATCCAGCTCTATAACCACATGTTTGAAAATTCTGAAAACAGGTTCAGCAAGGATTACAAGATTACAGATGTGATTGATGCGCAGCTCTCTGGAAAGAAGAAAGCAGGAAACTGCTTAGGCCTTACAGCATTATACAGTTTGCTGGGATTGAGGCACGGATTGAATCTTAAGACAAGAGTGTGCGAGGCAAGAGGATCTAATGATCCGGGCCATATCTATTCAGTTCTAGAATATGGTAGCAATAAGATTGCGATGGAGCATACTAAAAAGAAAAGGCTTGGCTTTGAGCATAAGGGCTACAAGGAAGAGCCGCTTGAAAGGCTTATTGCAGAAACGCATAGCGGGAATGCCAGAGAACTCCTTAAGAAAAAGAAGTTTTCAAAAGCAATCTCTGAATACCAGAAAGCCATAAGGCTCGCTCCAGGGAATACAAACCTGGTTAATAATCTCGCAGTTGTCAAGGCTTATACTGGCAGGCCTAGTGAAGCTGTCAAACTATTAAATAAGTGCCTTGCCAAAGATCCTAAAAATGAACTATATAAGAAGAATCTTGAAAAGGCAAAAAAGAAGCTTGTGAACAGGAGGGTATCTTTCATATGAATCTTGAAGACCAGATCTATAAGGACTTAAAAGATAGGAAAGAAGTTGATATAGAGAAAGCTCTTTTGGCCTACTCAGGAGTGCATGATGAACAGGCCATAAATGATTACAAGTCAAAACTTGACAGGATCGATAAACAGATTGAAGATTATATAGATAGCAAGGGAATCAAGCTTAATGAGCAAGAGAAAGTTGCAAAAGCAATCTATGAATTTCTAAGGAAAGATAAGAAAGAATGGTACACCAACTGTGAAAGGTCATCTTACATAGACTTTGTTATTGACAGACAATCTGCAAAAGATCCTGAAGCGCCAGTAGGGAACTGTGTGGGCATGACCACGCTTTACTGCCTACTCGCATCAAGGTTTGGGATTGAGACAAAAGTTATCAGGGATGGCAGCCATATTGCATGCAAAGTTTTAGTGCCTTCAAAATTTGGAAAGAAAACAATCTATGTTGAAAACACTTTGAAAAGCAACAAAGGTTTCGGCCACAAAGATAACATAAATTTGTATGAATGCGGCGAGCATGCTTTGCTGAGCACCCTATTAATCAATAGGGCTATGCACAGGAGCTTTGGCAAGAATTATTTGGCAAAGCTTGATGATGAAACCAAGGCTAATGAAATTATGCCAGATGACCCAATCACACTAACCAACATGAGCTATACCCTGGAAAAGCTTGGATTCCTTGAAGAAGCTGTCGAGGCTGCTGAAAAAGGCACCAGGTGCAAGGTGCAAATGAGGCTAGCTTATGACATGAATGGTAGATTGAATATGAAGAGGAAGGATTTTGCCAAGGCAATAGAGAATTATTCAAAAGCAATCTCATTGGACAAGAAAAATCCGCATCTTTATTTCAAGAAAGCTCTTGCAAGATTGGAATTGAAAGATTTCAAAGGAGTGGTCAAGGACAGCACAAAAGGCTTGAAGCTTGACCCTTATAACATTAGTGGACTTTGCAACAGGGGTCTTGCATACACAGAGCTCAAGGATTATGCTTCTGCAGAAAAGGATTTCTATGATATAAGTCTGCTTGAATCTACAAACGAAAGTGCAAAATACATGCTCATGGAACTGTGTTACAAGCAGGGTAAGATAGATAAGGCAAAAGAGCATCTTGATGATTTGATAGAGGAACATCCTGACAACGCAGATTACAGAAGGCTAAAAGCTAAAATGGAGAAAAGTGAACCTAAGATTGTTCCTAAAGGCAAGAGGCTTTCTCTTAAGCATGCATGATTTTTTAGAAGTGATTTGATGGATTAATTAAGTTATAGATATGCTTGAAAAATGTTCTTGCGCGTTTTAAACTATTTTCTGCAGGTTTTTTATTCGCCTGAGGGATCTTTTGATAAGTAAATTCTCCTCTCTTCTTCTTTTCTCTCCTAAATATTTCTAGTAAGGTGTCGGCCTTTATCATAGCTTGCTCATATATCTTAAGAACTTCAACATCGATTTCACCTTTCTCAACAAATTTTTTGAACTCTTCATAAGTTTTCTTATGCTCTTCTGGAGCCTTTATTCTTATGCCTTTCCCTATAAGATAAGCTTTTGCAGAATAGAAGATACAATAATAACTATGCGATATCACGGCACTGAAGAAAGTTATCGGCTTTTGTATGCTGAATATATTTTCTTGTATGTTTCTATCATTGCTTATACTGAATATGATTTTCGCTAATTCCAATTCATTTTCCGCTCTCTCAATAAAAAGTATTGGATTCATTCTTAATAGCACTCCTTAGTAGGTTATAGAATATTTCCGGGTTGCATATCGGGCTGTTAGTTCTTGCTATCTCTTTTCCGAGATTTTCATAATTGGCTTTCAGCATTTCCTGAAACTCTTTTTCAGTTATGATATGATAATCTATGTCTAATGGCGTTTTGTTGGATGCTGAATTTAATGCTATCTTTACCCTCTTTTTTTCTATTTTGTTCTTTACAAACACTGCAATATCTAAATCTGATTTTTTTGAAGCTAAGCTCTTTGCATATGACCCGAAGATAACTAAGCTATAGAATGTTTCCTTTATTTCTCTTTTTATTATCTCTATGGTTTGTCTCACTGTTTTACTGTGCTTTTCGTAGCTATAGAGGCTAATGTAATTGTAAGCCTTGCTATTTTCGTGATTGATTCTGTAAAGCTTTGATGTTCCTATCTTCCTTTGGATTATTAATCTTTCTTTCAGAAACTGCTTGAATGCATTCTGTAAGACGGAATTAGATTTCTCTCTTGATAATTGCTTGATTTCCTTAAATGTATATTCCTTAAAAATATTCCTTCCTAAAATTCCAAATATTTTTAATTGTTTCCTTGTCAGCATTTTATACCTCCTTTTAGGTATAATTTCACCTAATTTGAGGTAATATAAAAAGGTTTCTTCTTTGGGCCGAGTTATTATGATGGTTTTGGCTTTCATATATCTATGCTTGAAAGTGGGCTTTATCAAGCTTCTTGCTTTTTTTGCCCGATTTTTCCGTTATAATTGAAGAATTGTACTTCTAATCCTTTCCAGAGGAAAAGTGGCAATTGCTTCTTAGGATGCATCCTTCGCACTCTGGCTTGGTTTTGCAGTGCCTTTTCGCATGCTCTACAATCAAAGCATGGTATTCCTTGTATGCCTCTGTGTTTTTCTTCATGCCTTTTTCAAAGAATTCCTTTATTTCGTCGTATTTATCTTTTTCATTGATAATTCCTAATCTTGAGAATATCCTTCTTGTGTATGCATCTATGACAAAAGAAGGCTTTTCTGCTGCGTAAAGGATTATTGAGTCGGCCGTTTCATTGCCAATTCCTTTTATCTTTAACAGCTTGTTTCTTAAATTTTCTTGGCTTAATAGATAAGGATTGTTTTTTATTTCTTTGGCCATTATCTTTAGCCTTTCGGCTTTCTGATTGTAGTAGCCTGAGGGCTTGATAAGTTCTGCTATCTTATCTTGTTTGGTTTTGCTTATTTTTTCTATTGATAGAAGTTTAGCCTTGTTCAGGTTTTTTATTGCTTTTTCTACATTTGTCCATGAAGTATTTTGCGTTAGGATTGCTCCTGTGATTATTT
>CAZFZD010000042.1:0-8590 GCA_964522895.1 Candidatus Woesearchaeota archaeon
TGAACTGGTGACATATGTCACTTTACTGCACACTAATCTAAGAAAAATATATAAGAATCAATACAATTACTGGTATGATGAACTTAAAAAAATGGGCTTACCGCGCTTCATTAGGTTATTTTCTATATCTTGCTTCAGGCATGGCTTATCAATTTGCAAATTCTTTTGAACTGCACAACAAAAGGACAGGACATTATAACAAACCTAGTTTTCTGCTGAAACAGGACATTGGGCTGGAAAAGCTTGCATTGAATCAGGCTTTAAGAAATAACAAAGACAGGAAAAAGAGGAACATTGAGCTAGGCATCGTTGTGCATGAGCATGTGAAAGCTTTTTTTGATGACTTATATGATCCTTATGATGATTCTGTCTGGGTAAGGAAAATTATCAGTTCTATGGAAGGGTTAAAGCTATATGAAGACCATGGAATCAATTTTGTAATCAAAGACATCTATGTGAGAGATTTCAGGTATGAATGCCTGAAGTATGATGAAACAAACTTGTTGCTCGAGCTTATCGAGGCAGAAAGGGAAAAGCTGAGTGATGCTGACCTTTATCTATTCTTCATGCCAGAAGGAATCATACCTTCTGCCGGGGACAGTTATGGATTCGTGGAAATAAAAAGACATAGAAAAAAAATTGAGTTCAATGACGAGGCAGTAATATTCCTGAACTGGTCTGATAAGACAAACGAAAAGACTGTAGCGCATGAGATGGGCCATCTTCTTGGGCTTTCGCATCCGGAAAACAACAAGAAAATAAATACGCTTGACTTTTTACAATTCCTTATTGACCCTTATGAACTAATTCCTGAAAACATAATGAGATACGGAAATTATCACAATTATAAAATAAGCAGCGATGATGAAAAGATTCTAGAGAAAACCAAAGAAAAATATAAATAATCACTTGCCTTTCCTGTGGGGCATGAACATGTGCTTCATCTTCTTGCTCCTCTTTACAAAACGGCTTTCAGTCGCATACCTCACATCCTCAATAGAATATATCACATGAGGATCATACTTCTCAACCAGATGTATTATATACGGTACTGTCTGCCTTTTTACGACAAGCGAAATTACTTTCAGCGAACCATTCCTATTCTTAGCATTGAATACTGTTAAAGGATAATTTGCCTTTGTTAAGCTTTTGAAAAGTTTTGAAGCATTCTTGGCTATGTGTATCCTCAACAGGCATTTTCCGACAGAAAGCTTTTCCTCGACCCACATGCCTACATAATTCCCCATGGAGAAACCTAATGCATATGCGAGAAAAGCGGGGACATTTGAGAGGTTTGCCAAGACCTGCCTAATTGCCGCAAGCCAAATCAGTATCTCAAAAAAACCTAGGACCGGTGCCCAAAGCTTAAAGCCTTTTGACACAAAAATTACTCTCATAGTGCCCAGGCTAACATCCAAAATTCTTGCAAGGAAAATCAGAAACGGAATTATGACATAAGTATAAACATCAGAAGTTAAAATTGACTCTAAAACCCTGTTAAATTTAATCAGTTTTTTCAGTTTATAAAATTAACGAAACAAAAGCTTTATATTTAGTTTGTTATTCCCATACTTTATTAGAATGTTCCATTATCAAGTCAATTCAAGGCTAATGAATTCTATAAGGGAAGATTTTCCCAATTGGAAAATCAAAGTCGACAAAAATATCAACATCTATGCTGAAACCATTGACAAGATAGCTAACAGAAGAAAAACAATCTCAATAAGATATGTGCCTGGAGAAATCCGCATACCAGTTGCAAGTTGGCTTCCGTGTTTCAAGAAAAGGAGGTATTATAATAAAAGAAGTTATCATAGCATTATGGAAGTATCCAGCCTTGTCATAAAACGATTTGATGAGCTGACTGATAATGATGCTGTAAAAGACGGGCTCGTAGACAAGCAGACTCTTGTGAGCATATTAAAAGATATGAATCCAGAGATTGATTCGAATGAATTGCTTTCAATCTATAAAATAAGAAAAATCACTTGAGATTTTCCAATAATTTTCTTTTTGCCCTTTGAAGCGACCTTCTTAAATTTTTACATGGCTGATCTTGTGAACCATAGAAAGTATCATTCTTCCAGTCAAAAGTCACTAAGTGCACTCTTGTATATCTATTGTTAAAATCTATTGACCAACCATCACCCAATAACATGAAATTCCTATTAAAATATTTACTTTTTATGCCCATAGAACAAGCATTAGAAGTGATATCTTTATCTCTGAATTTTACTACAAAGATGTCAGACATTTGTCTTGCTAAGCTTTCCAAACCTTTGCCAAGCGCTTTTCCAGTCACGGGCTTTTCCAGTTCCAAAGTTTCCATTATATAATCATTCATTTTTCTTCAAACAAGATATCTTTTCCTTTGTTGCGTTAGCATCAAGCCTATAGCATAAGCTTGCCATTCCGCCGCCAAAGAGGCCTAGGTATGCCATTAAGCCCATGCCGCTGTCAAATAAAGACATTATCTGCTGCTGATAGTCAACAAATTCAGGATTTTCCAATCCCAAAATATTGTAAGTTATTGCCTTTACTCCAAAATAACCCAGCCCTAAAAGGCCTGCAGTAAAAACCCCGTCCATCCATTGCCTTGATTCATTTATATTCTTAAGCTCTTCTTCTAAATTTTTCATCTTATGCTCCCAAATACTTGAAAGTTCTGCCCAATGCATATCCGATAGTGCTCTTAATTAAAGTCTTTATGCCTACTTTGGCAGTTACATTAGGCGTACTCAGCTTTTCAACTTTTTTCTTGTAAAAATCCAATTGTGATTTTTCCAGCTCATATATCTGATCATCCAATTTCTCTCTCCTGCTTTCCAGTTTTTCTTGCGCAGCGGAAATCTCTGCTTCCAGATTTTTCTTTTGCTTAGGAAACCTTGTTACGGTAAGCAATGAGGTCCATACTGTCGGTCCTAGAAAAACAAATGGTTCCAAGGCCTGTGCAGTTTCAGGAATATCCACATCTACAGAATCTGCATAGCCTACAAGAAAACCTGCAGTAAATGGTATGACATGGAAAGCCAAAGCATCATAAAATTTATTTGTCATTTTCTTCCTCCCTTATCTTCTGATATGCTTGCATCAATGTCTTTTCACTAAAATATTCGTCAAATATGTTACCTAAGCCATAAGCAGCAATTGCTGCAGGGAATGACATTATAGTTGAAGCTAAGGCCCAGGCATAGGCAGGAGTATCAGCATCATGCAACAATATGGCAGGCAATGCTAATCCAATTACAGGAGCAATCTTCCTGCATGAGTTCATGTCTGTAGCCAAAAGGTCGCCTAGGCCATGCCCTGATTTTGATAATGAGGGAGTAAGCTTATTTCCTATGCTCTTTACTTTATCATTGAATTCTTTTCTTACCATTTTGCTAAATATAAGCCAGGCAATAGTTTATAAGGTTTTTGTTTTATTTGTTACTTCGGTGAGGTGATTTTTGATAATGCTCTCTTTGACCCATTATTGCTTAGGCGTTGCCATAATGAGGAGAGATTTCCTAGAGAAAAATATTAAAAAGCGTAAAAACATAAAATTTCTTATGGAAAAGAGAAAGTTTAAAAAACAATTCAACTCTATTAAGAATAAAATTTCTGAGGAAATTGGTTGGCCTATAGACCATAACATAAACGAGATTGTCAAAAACAGAATGAAAAGCGGAAAAAAAGAATTAAAACAAGTGAAAAAAGAGGCAATAAAACAATTCAATCCGAAGATTGTAGATGAATTTGATAAACTTGCTAAGAAAAAATCTAAAAAAATAGATAAAACTAAAACAGAGATTAGTCTTGGTGCAAAATTACAAGCAAGAAAAAAAATAATTGAAGGAATAAAAAAATTAGCAAGACCCTTCAAAATTACAAGAAATAATAAAAAAGAAATTGAAATATTTCCAGAAAAATAATTATTTTACAACTTCCAACTTTCCGAATCTTCCGGCTGTAAGCTGTTTTTCACCCTGGAATTCGTTAACATAACCGTTTGAAATCCTCACCTTGTCACCAACTTTAACATTATCAATCTCATCATTCCATAATGTCAGTTTTATCTCGCCTGTATCATCCTTGACAACGGCATTTGCAACTCGGCCTTTTTTTCCAAACTTTTCAAATTCCCTGGCATCTCCAATATCTGTAACTTCAACTTCAATGTCTATTTTTCCCTGTCTTGGTTTTAGTTCTTCAATTTTCATTTTTTAAGATAAGCAACCTCCTCTTCTAATAAATCAAACTCTGCTGCAAGAGAATCATTAGTATCATTCTTTAACAGCGTTGAAAATAGAGGGATGAATTCTTTAAAAGCATTTCTCTTTGAAACGTGTAAATAAGGGGAAATTTTTTCTGCAACCGCCTTACGCTTTGCGGTACGCATATTGGAAAACCAGTATTTGAGGGGCCTTGAGCTTCGCTTATATTCTAATATTGCAGGATTCTTCTCTGCCTTTGCTAAAGAAATGCCTGCAGTCATAAGCGAATTCATGTATACAAGAAAACGCCAATGCTGCTGTCTTCTTATCCTGCCCTTATATACATCTGATCTTGACAATGCATCGTAGGCTTTTGCCAATGAGATGCCTGAATATTCTTTGGGAAGATTATGATCTATCCACAAGGTGCGCGTATCAAAATCCAAGTCGGTGTTATCAAATGCGCGCAATACATTATTACCCACTTTGCTCTTAAAGATAAGCCTCAAGACATCCTGAACTTGCTCTTTCTGACTCCTTGGATGCAAGATATCCAGGTCCTCTATCTTCTCGCTTGTAAGAGATAGCATTATGAGATCAGTCATAGCTGCGCGAATATCTCCTCCTGCCTGCCGAGCAAGCGATTTTAAAGCCATTTCATCGTAATCTATCTTTTCATTATCGCAAATATTTTTCAGGACATTGAATATCTCTGTATAGGTAAGTTCCGGCATTTCAATAACTGTTGATTTTTTCTTTAACTTCTTTATCTTTTCCTTATTGCAATCGTTTGCAGTCATTATTACAGGCCATTGGGCATTTGAAATTATGTCTAATATCACATTTGGTGCGCCCCTATCCTTAGATGAAAGATTATCAACATCATCTACCAAAATAATCTTGCCTTTCTTAAACAAGCTCATCTGCTGTGAAGCATTGCCCAGGCTTTCCAGCAGGTTGGCTTTTTTCCTTATGTCAGAGGCACCCATCTCTAAGACTTCATAATCCAATTCATTAGCCAAGGCATAAACTGCAGCAGTCTTCCCAGAGCCAGGCTTTCCATGTAATAATAAAGATCCTTTTCTGTTATTTGCTACGAATTCCTTCAGGCTTAATAAGGCGGGCTCTCTTGATTCAAATTCTGAAAGCCTTTTAGGGCTATATTTAGTTATTATACGGTGCATTTTTCACCTCAACATCATATCCCAGTTTTTTAAGACTGTTTTCTATAATTTCAATATCTTTTGAGATTTGCCTTTTTTCAAGCTTTTCAATCATTTCATTGGCTTCTGCTAAATCATCTTCGATTTTACTTAAGCTACTTATTTTGTCCTGAAGCCTGTATTCAAATTGATTCTTATCAATCTCATTGTTGCATTGCTTCAATTGCTTTAATTTAGAAGAGAATTCCTGTTTTATTGAAAGCAAATGCTCTTTATTCAGATTGTCTATTTGAGAAAGCATCTTTTCCGGATTCTTTTCTTTGATCTTTCCGCATTTCAATTCCTTTTTTAATGAATTCAAAAGGGAAATTATTTCCATGTCCTTGTCTTCCAGAAATGTGGAAAAAGGATTATCGATATATTTTTGCAAAAGCTTATCGTTATACATGTTCGCAAGCTTCCTCAGTGGCCTTGATATCGAAACAAAAGAATTGTTGAAATCCCTTTTCAATCTATAGCTTTCATTTTCCAATTGGCTTCTTTTTTCCTTTAAGTGCAATAATTGCTTATATTCGCTACCATTCTTAAATGCCTCAATCTCTTCCCTGAATTCTTTTTCTTTCTGCAATAATGCTTGCCTCTCTTTTTTTGCTTCAATAAATTTCTTGTCTCTTACATCTTTTTGGTCAATGTATTCGTAGGCATCCTTTAACCTTGACAAAATGGATTCCATCAGCTCAAGTTTATCGGCCTTCTCTGATATGGTTTTCAATATCTTGTCAATCTGTGAAAGCTTCTGTTTTATTTCTTCAAGTTCCTTGCCGATGAGATTCTGCATAATATAATAGTTCTTAGTTGTCCTCTTTCCGAAGTGCATCATCTCTTCCTCCAGATTCTTGCAATAAAGCTTAATAGAATGAGAATCTAATGATTCAGGAGGCTCAAGCAAACGCCGGAGATTATTTAGACTTGCTATATAGGCTTTCCTATTGCCTGTGACAAAACCCTTCAATTTTTCCTCTACCTGCATAGAATCAATATCCACTTGCTCAAGCCTTTTCAATGACTCATCCAAAGACCCGCTTAATTCCGCCAGTTGATTAAAATCTTCTTTGATACCTCCATCTAATTTAGGAAGAAGCCATTTATGCAATTCAAAGAAATCAATCTCTTGTTTTTCCTCTCCCCTAAAAAGCTTTTTTAAAAAATCCAGCATCCTAAAGCCCCATAAAATTTGCCAATAATGCCTCTAATTGTATGAACTCATCAGAACCTTCTACCATCCTGAATTCTATTTCACCACACTTATCAACAAGTTTCAGCTTTTTTTCATCAGACATCTCTAAAGACCAAACCTCTTTTTGAATCTGTTTTATCATGTCCAAACCAGAAAGCCCATGCTTCAACATCAAATCCAATAACTTATTTCTTGAAGATTCAAATTTCCCATCTATTGCCAACTGCAAAATCTCTTTAAGCTCTTTTGGTTTTGCTACAGATGCCAAATCACAAATCTTGTCAACAGTCACATTGTTGTCTATTGCCGCACAGCTTTGCAGAATATTAGTAAGCTTCCTTACATCACCTTCAGCTGATTCGCACAATACTTTCCTTGTTTCCTCATCTAACTTAATCTTTTCCCTATCGATAATTGTATCCACAACAGAATCCAATTCTTGCTGCAACAATGGCTTAAATTTGAAAACTGCGCACCTACTCTGAATGGCATCAACTATCTTGCTTGAATAATTACAGCTTAGGATAAATCTTGTACTGCTCACAAAATTCTCCATTGTCCTTCGCAAAGCCTGCTGCGCTTCTTTGGTAAGGCTGTCACATTCATCGAGATAGATTATCTTGAATGGATAATCGCCGATTGTCCTAGTCCTTGCAAAATCTTTTATTGTGTTTCTTACAACATCTATGCCCCTTTCATCAGAAGCGTTCAATTCAAGAAAATTCCTTTTCCAATCTTCACCAAATAATTTTTTTGCGATTATTATGGATAATGTTGTCTTGCCACAACCCGGAGGGCCTGCAAAAAGGAGATGCGGAAGGCTTTGTTTGTCGACCATCGCAGACAGGGTTTTCACTATCTCTTTCTGGCCCCTAACCTGATTAAAATCGTGAGGCCTGTATTTTTCAGTCCATATTGTAGAAATTTGATTCATGATAAAAAAGCAAAGAAATAGTATTTATAAGATTTTAGGTGATTAATGCTTTTGTTCTGCCAAGGGCAGCCCATTAAGGTCTTTCAATAGCACAGTAAGAACCTCTTCATGCTTCCTTATAGAATTGAACTGCTTATTGCCTATTTTCTTCTTTATGATGTCTTTTTCCTGATCAACATCATATGGCTGCCATGTCATATCGACTTTCTGCTCTTCAGGATTGAAAAGATAAGTTATCCATCTCTCTTCATCATTTATCTTCCGTTTCCATGACTGTACTATCTTTATAAGATAGGAATTTTCATCAACAACATTAGTTATCAATTTTCCAGATTCATAATTCCCATTATACTGCAAGCCGTAACCCATACAGGATGTTTCCAAAAAATCTTTCCTTTTCAAAACTTTGATAACCATAATATGTCTTCTTTAGCTGAAATATAAATAACTTATGCCTGTTTTTAACAAAAAACGGGAAAATTATATAAAGCATCACTACTTGATAGTTAATATGGAAGAAAAATTATACATTAACTGCGAATGCAGCAAAGGAACATTTAGCGATGAATATATGGTCAGTTTTCATACTGATGACGGTGCTGAGAAATTCTGTTTCGTACCTAAAGAAAGTGTCATTGTTGAAGAAAGGCCATCTGCCCTAAAACATCCTAAAGGGCTAGTAAGGATTGCGCTTAAGGAACTGGCACATGAGAAAGCCACTGTAAGAGTAATGGGTTCAGAAGTGAAAGATTACACTATCTATGCTAACAGTATAAAGATAAGATAATTTTTTAAAAAATTTAGAAAAGGACTTTCGCAGGAGATAAAAAAACTCCCGAAGGAATCTAATCATCACCCCATTCGAACCTTTCGCCCTAAGTCTTGCGAGAAAAACACAAAACAAAGAAGACCGAAGTCAACTTCGAAAAGTGAAATTCTTTCGCCCCTAGGGCATAATATACAATGTATTGTAGATATTTAAATGTTTGCTTTTTCCTCTATAGGGGGATGTGGCTGCATATACCCTTTTTCATAGAGGGCTACTGCAACTATAGAGACA
>CAZFZD010000043.1:0-8392 GCA_964522895.1 Candidatus Woesearchaeota archaeon
AATTAAGGTGATTCCCCCTTTTAAGGGTTATCACTCACTTTTTAGACAGTGCCCCCAGAGAGCTTTCCAGGCAAATTTCAAAAGGCTTGGTTTTGCAACTAGAAGTTTTAGCATGAATCTTGAAGGAAAATCCCGGTCATGCTTTTCAATTATTTCTTTGGGTTTTCCAGAACCGAATATCTTTGCCAGCTCATTGTAATCATTGCTGTCGAACTTGTCCATAACATTTCTCATCTTGAGACCAATGAGCAAATCATTTCTTATCTTTTCATTTGCTGCTTTCTCATAATTTTCAAGCTTACCAATCTGTTGTGCAGCCAGAAATCCAGGAACTATGCCTCCAAAAGTTGTGGGCTTGACTTGCGTGGCCGCATCACCTACAAGCAATACATTGCCCTTGCCAAATCTCTGATTAGGCTTATAGAGCGGAATAAGGCCACCTTGATGTTCTATAACTTTGGCACCTTTTTCCCTTACCATCCTCTTTAAGGCATTGCTTGAATCTTTGTAATCGACAATGCCTAGTCTTGAAACATTTTCAGATTCAGGCACGGACCAGGAGAAGCATCCTTGTCCCAAATAGATGTCCATCCTTTCCACGTTATCGGCTTTCATCCTTGCCCTTACTTGGTTGCCCACAAGCAACCTTCTATCTCCATATAGTCCTGAGCATCTTGCTACTTTGGATCTTGGGCCGTCAGCACCTATAACCCATTCACTTTTGATATTATTCCCGTTGATTCTTGCATGGCTATCGTCCAACGCTTCCAGCTTATGCTTCATCAAGATTTTAGCGCCTGCGCTTTCTGCCAAGCTAGCCATGCTCTTATCAAATAAGGTTCTGTCTATGATAAGGTTGCTGTTCTTCATCCTGATGTCAATGTGATTTCCGTTTGGAGAATGCAGTCTTGCAATCTTTATCCTGTTAAGGATGCAATCCTCTTCAACATCCAGGGCCTTGTAAATCTGTTTAGTAAGAATGCCTGTACATTGTACTGGCATTCCTATCTGCTGTTTTTTGTCAAACACCCTGACATCATGGCCTTCTTTTGCAAGCTTCCATGCTGCATAACAGCCCACAGGCCCGGCACCGATAACGCTTATCATCTTTTGAACTCATTTAAGCCGGCTTTATAAAATTAGTGAATTTAGTAAAATACTTAAGATTAGAAGATTAAACTTTAATCATGGCAATCGTTCCGGAAATAAAAAAGAGGCACAGCATAAGGCAGTACAAGAGCAAGAAAGTGCCTGAAACGTTAATCAACCAGCTTCTTAAGGCAGCGATGTTTGCACCCTCTGCAAAGAATACAAGGTGCTGGGAATTCGTTGTAACTGAGGATACAAAGCAGTTATTGCCCCTTACCCTATATACTTTGCCTCTTGTAACCGCACCACAGGCTATAATAGTAATGGGCGACAAGAAGAAATCCAGCCATTGGATAGAAGACTGTTCAGCTGCAGTACAGAATATATTATTGCAGGCAACCAGATTAGGGCTTGGCACTTGTTGGGTAAACATGTACAAGACTGGAGACAAGAAACTGAGAAAGATGCTGAATGTCCCAAGAAATTTTGAAATCCTTTGCGCTATTGCCGTAGGCTATCCTGATAGAATAAAACCAGCACATTCTGACAAGGAATTTGATAAGAAAAAAATCCATAAGGAAAGGTTTCAATAGAACATTTTTTAAATTTGTCTGACCTATATCAAGACATGCTTGCAGACATTTTGTTGATAATTGTAGCATTGGTGGCTTTAGTAATAGCAGCCCTTTCAGACATAAAGATAAAGGAAGTTCCGGATTTCGCAAGCATAGGCTTAATAGCGGTTGCCTTGGCAATAAGGTTCTTCCATTCTGCAATATTCAATGAATGGTCATATTTCATTTATGGGCTTATAGGTTTTGGTGCAATGTTTCTGGTAGGAGCATTGATTTATTATACAAAACAATGGGGAGGAGGAGATGCAAAGCTCTTGATGGGCCTCGGTGCAGCATTTGCCACAAGGCCATTTTATCTTGAGCCCATTAGCCCTAAGCTCCCATTCTTGCTGCATTTATTGACAAATGTGTTTGTTATGGGTGCTGCATTTGGTCTTATAGCAGTATTAATCATTTTTATAAGAAGGCGCAAGGCAATAACAAAAGAGTTTAGCTCAATGGTAATAAGATTAAAGAAGAAGTTAGCGACTATCTTAATTATCATCTTTATTATCTTTCTTATCGTCATCCTTTTGAACCAGCCATATCGTTTTGCAATTCTTATACTCTTGTTCGCCATAACTTTGTATCTGATCCTTTATCTTTTTATAAAATCTGTAGAAAAGGTAGGGATGTACAAGCAATATCCTGTCAAGAGGCTAGTTGAAGGCGACTGGGTGGCAGAAGATATCAAGATAAGAAACAAGAAGATTTATGACAAGCGAAGTTTAGGCATAACAAGAAAGCAGATTGAAGCCTTGAAAAAAGCAAAAATAAAAGAAGTCTTGATTAAGGACGGCATGATCTTTGTCCCTAGCATCTTTGTAGGAACTGTTCTTACATTAACTGTTGGAAACGTTCTCATATGGTTACTCTAACATAGAAAGATATAAAAAAGAAAATATCCTTATTAAACTATGGAAATCGTCCTTAACAAAAAACCCAAAAGCCCTACGATCATTGAAGGCTTCCCAGGTCTTGGTCTTATTGCAACAATAAGCACTGAATTTCTGATAAAGCATCTTGATGCAAAGCCTATAGGCCACATTTGGGCCAAGGAACTCAGTCCTATTGCTGCGGTTCACGAGAACAAGATAATACAGCCATTGGAGATATATTATGCACAAAAGGAGAATTTGGTAATAATACACGCGCTTAGCGATGTAAAAGGATTAGAATGGGACATTTCTGAAATATTGAAAAAGCTATATCTTCAGTTGAAAGCAAAGGAAATCATAACAATTGAAGGCATATTGTCAAAGTCTGCTGAAAAGAAAGTTTATTTCTTCTCCAACAACAATACAAAGAGGAAGAAACTTGAATCTATAAAATTGAAGCCCTTGAAAGAAGGCATAATTATGGGAGTTACCGCAGGATTAGTGCTTAAGCCGAAAGCTATGAATATGACAGGCATTTTTGTTGAAACTCAAAGTAAATTGCCAGATAGCAAATCAGCGGCAAATGTGATACAGGTCTTGGATAATTACTTGGGGTTGTATGTGGATTATAAGCCCTTACTTGCAGCTGCAGAAGAATTCGAGAAAAAGCTGAAAGGCCTGCTTAATCAGACCAAAAAAACCCATAACCACAAGAAAGCAAGAGAATTGGATTATTTGGGATAACTGTTTAGCAAAAGATATAAACA
This sequence comes from Candidatus Woesearchaeota archaeon, assembly GCA_964522895.1. Classification (GTDB taxonomy): domain Archaea; phylum Nanobdellota; class Nanobdellia; order SCGC-AAA011-G17; family GW2011-AR17; genus JAHIMK01. Next base: position 3,349 of record CAZFZD010000043.1, read on the forward strand.
GTATCTTATATTTATTTCTTTTATGGATTTTCCCCTTATAGAAAAGCCTTGGAAAAAAGGCATGAATGAATTTGACATTGTTTTTCCCAATTTTAAATTTGGAGGTTCTTATAATTTAGGAATTTTGATAATATACAATCTGATAAATAATCAAGAGAATTGGAGATGCAACAGGGTCTTCATGGACGAAGGCAAAATAACAAGCAAGATCTTAGGATTCACTTTTCAATATGAGCTCGATTATCACAATTTTTTTGATATACTGAAAGCGAATAATATTCCTAAAGAAAAAGAAGTAAGAGAAGAGATTATTTTGGCGGGCGGGCCATATGTAAACGCTAACCAGCACGCACTTGAAGAATATGTTGACTTATTTGTTTTGGGAGATTCAGAAGAAATCATTCCAAGATTGTTGAAAGCTTATGAGAAAACATCTGATAAGAAAGCTTTCTTGAAAGCAGTAAAAGGAATCCAAGGGGTCTTTGTACCGGATATGACAAAAGAAACTACTTATGCCTGTATTGAAGAACTGGATAATGCACCATATCCTTATTATCAGCCCCTTCCTCAAAATTTAAGCCGTAAATATGTCTTTGGCAAAAGTTTCTTGTTGGAGATTGAAAGAGGATGCCCATTTTGCTGCAAGTTCTGCCCCTTGCCATTGAGAAGGAAAGTCAAACATAGGAGCCTTGAAAAAATAAAATCTATAATCGATAAAGGAATTAAAATTAACAAAAGAGACAAAATCGTCTTATATACTCCTTCATTAGCACATCCTCAAAGAAAAGAGATATTGAAATACTTATTAAGCAAAAGATTGCAATTTTCTGTACCTTCATTACGCATGGAAATAGTTGATAAGGAATTAATGGAATTGATAAAGAGAGGAGGCCAAAAAACATTAACAATAGCTCCTGAATGCAATGAAAGCCTTAGATTTGAAATCGGGAAAAGCATACGCGATAAAGCTTATTTTGATTTTGCAGAAATAGCTCAAGAGATAGGATTTAGCAAAATCAAGCTTTATTTTATGATAGGAATTCCGGGACAGCACGAAAAAGACATCATGGAGATGGTAGAGATGATAAAGAATTTAAAGAAAATCTTCAGTCGACTCTATATTTCAATAAATCCCTTTGTCCCAAAGCCCGGAACAGAATTGGCCGCTCATGAATTTGACAAGCCAACGTTAAAAGCTCAGGCCAAAATACTTAGCAGTGAACTGGGCAAGGCAAAGATTTATTTCAAGCTTGCAAGCATAAATGCCGCATATAATGAATGGGAACTGTCACACAAATAGTAAATTATTTAAGAGAGTTTCATTAATGAATTGTGATGGAAGTTAAAATTGCTTTTGATACGGAAAAAGAGAGTGTTGAAGATTTGAAAAAGCTTGTTGCGAATTTGCAGGAACTAATCCAACAAAGAGAGCATAGGAAAATAATTCCTTCCAATGTTCCCGAAAATGAATCGCAGGGAATCGATGTTTCAACTCGCCAAAAAACTGATGGCGGATGTGAAATAATCCCCTTTAAGAATATGGAAGAAACAATGGAAAAGATTTTTTCTGGTAAAAATTAATCATTCTTCATCTTCACTATCACTGCCCCATTCCAGTAATTGTATTAGTTTTAATAAGATTATTATTGCTACAGCAATGATAAGTACGGCTATGGCGGTAATTTCATTAAGAGGCAATTGCGAATAAATCAAGATTATCAATGAGAGTATTATTATATTGACTGTCATGCTAGATGAGATTCCGAAAGCTAATTTTTTAGGAAGAGCATGCAAGAAATTTAATAGCATCAATATGCCTCCTTCAAACAAGACTGCAATTACTAATATGGTTTCCACATTGAGTTTTAGCAGGCTGTTCTCATAAAGATGCCGCAACAGGTCAAGACAAGAGAAAAGCATGATGATTGTATTTCCGAAGGCGGTGTTCCAGCCCAGTTCCTCATCCTTGTACCTGCCGAAATAAAATGTCATCAAGAACGTAGATATGGCTACCGGCACGATTATCCAAAGCATTTCAGGCTCTGTAGCAGGAGCTTTCAATATTTCAAATATTCTTTCCAAAACCTTATCGACCAGAGTCATATTGCCTGCACTCCATACATTATAATTCCAGCAATTAGAGGTATAAATAAGTTGTCATCAAAGTTTTTTCCAAAAAATTTCCATTCCACTGCTTCAAATGCCATCGCCCCTAAGGTTCCAAAAAATGCTGGACCGATGGGCACAAAAATTAAGGCCCCCAAAATGCCAGTACTAAAACCCGCAAGACTGCCTTCCAAAGATTTATTTTTAAGTTTCCTTTTTCCCCAATGGGTTCCTATCAATGTAGCAAACGAATCACCGATTGCAAGAATCATTATTGAAGCTAACGCAATCTGCTTTGGAAAAAGCCCCAATGCTAAAAAGCATCCAAGGATAAAAAATGTCGCACCTTCCCCGGCAAAACGTGCATTTTTCCTTTCAAATGTTTGAAGGCACCAGTTTATTCCAGGTATCTTCCATCGTTTTGCCATTATTGCAAGGAAGATTCCTACCAGAAGAATAGTTAATAGCTCTATTAAAGTAAGAATCTCAAAATAAGAAAGAATCACAATGGAAATTCCTAGGGCAATATGAAATAACTGCCTTTTTATTTCAGCTTTATTGCATTCCATTTATTAAAATAAGCTTAAGCAAATATAAAAAGATTGCTAATAAGAATCCTTTTAAAGTTTAAAAACAAAGTTCAATTTATGCGTTACAAGAAAATCAAGGAGAAAAAGATTGCAAAAGAAAGAATAAGAAGGCTTTTTGAACTTGCAGATAAGCATTTCAAGAATAATCCTTCACTTTCAAAACGCTATGTGACGCTTGCTAGAAAGATTGCTACAAGAACGAATACAAGAATACCGCCTGAGTTAAAAGCAAGATTTTGCAAGAAATGCTTTAATTATATGGTTCCAGGTATTAATCAAAGGGTAAGGACAAAAAAAGGAAAAATCATCAAGACATGCTTGATTTGCAATAATTCTGTCCGAAAACCCTGCAAAAAAAAAGGCTAATAAGGTTTCTTAGTGAGTACAGTGTAAAGTGCAGGCCACTGTCTTCTCACAAAAAATCTTTCCAGTTTGGCCATATGCCCGAATCCTCTCTTATTAAGTTCTCTAGTCACTATGCCTCCGGCATGCGGATGTTTGTATTTTCTTTTATGTGGGCTGTTGAAACCATGAGAATAATGTACCAGTTCATGAGCAATAGTCAGGTCTATGATATATTCGGGAACACAGGATTCTTTGAACAGGCCATTCACCACAATCTCGCTCTTTCTACCCACTTTTTTTATGTGGCCGAACTTGGTCTTCCATTCCCCCTTAAAACTGATATCAACAGCGTTCAGCCTTTCCACATCACTGAAAAGCAAGGACCAAATCCGGTCAAGCCGATTTTTTAGCCAGTCATCATCTCTCATCAAAGTATTAGAGACTCATTTTATATAAAAATCATTCTCTTAAAGCACTAAGGTAGTCAGATCATCTGTCCTGAAATGGATATTTGCGACATTCAACACTTTTTTAAAATCTATAGCTGATAAATTTTTAGCATAATTGTCAAGCCATGAGAATTCGTAATTTTCATTAGGCCATGAATGGAGCATATAACTGGCTAAATTAAGGGGATTTTTTACTTGTGCTTTAAAATTCCTTATGAGTTTTTTCTTAATTTCTCTTACATCTTCTTCTGAAAATTTTCCATGCTGCATTTCCATAATATTTTTTTCAATCAAGCTTTTTACTAGGCCGACATCGTCTTTATTGCTGCTTGCTTTGGTTGAAAGTACGGTTTTCTCTCCTATCACGGAGAGACTGGCTGATCTAAGATAGCTTGTATGATATTTGTATAGCAGATCTTCAGTAAGCTTTTTGTTCAAGATTCCTTCTAAAATGTTTCTATAAAGTATATCACAATTGAAGATTCTGCTTGATAACACAAAATGGTTTTCCCTATTTTTATTGATAAAGATGTCCCTCTTTTTGTTTTTGGGAAGCTCGAAAGGCTCATAGGTTTGTACTGCAGATTTTTCTAAAGGCAACAAATGTTGCATCAATGCGTTTTGCAGTTCAGTTTCAGAGACTCCGCCTACAATTGCAAGCCCCATGTTGCCGGGCCCATAATGATTTTTATGGAACTCTCTTATCTCATCGGGATCTATATTATTAACAGTCTGTTCAAGCCCGATTATAGGCATTGCAAGCCTTGTTCCCTCAAACAAGTGGCGGAACAATTCTATCATATCTCCTCCATCATTCATCAATGCAATTTCATTCAAAATAATACTTTTTTCATCTTCAATATCCTTACTTCTCAATAACGGGTTGAATAGGCAATCGCTTGTAAGCTCTATGGCTTTTTCCAAATTTTCTTTTTCGCAATTGAACATCAAATGGACATTCTTAAAATCTGTCCCTAGAAAATGATTAGAAGTTTTTGAGAATTCATTATGAATCTCAGCCCGGTCTTTCCTCTTTTTTGTACCCTTGTACAGTATATGTTCGACAAAATGCGCCAAGCCATAGTTATGCCTTTCATATAGGGCTCCTGCATTTATCTTGTATCTGATGCTTACTTCATCTATGTCCATGGGACAATGAAAAATTTCCATGCCATTATCTAGCCTATAGAAATCAATATTGAAATTGGGTAGATTTATCATCTTAAAAGCAAAAAATAGACAAAATATAAAAAGATTACTAAAAATTAGTTCTTTTTGAATTTTGCAATGTCGTCAATTAAGTCAACATGCCCTAGGAACAATGCTCTACAGCAGAATCTTTTTAATCCAAGACTGTCCAAGACTTCTTTTGCATTTTCTCCTTTCTTTACCCTTTCTTGGAATTGTTCCCATAGCTGTGCTACGGGTTTCCCGCATGAAAAGCATCTTACTGGTATTATCATTATATTTTTCCTCCTTAACGATAGGACTTCTGTCGCTTAGCTCTTGGCTTAGAATCATTAGGCTTGTGTGGTTCATTCCTTCTTACATCTG
>CAZFZD010000044.1:0-8306 GCA_964522895.1 Candidatus Woesearchaeota archaeon
TGGGGCTCTTTTGGAGCATCGGGCTCTTCAACTGGCAAATATAACGGCTGGAAAGGGCCGTCAGGATTCTCTTTTCTTTCTTTCCTTTTCTTCTCTTCTTCAATTATCCATGGCTCTATATAAGAATCAAGTTTGCTTTCCATTATTTCAGAGAATCTTGCCATTTTCCAATATATTAACTAAGATGAAAGTTATTAAGTTTTTTGGAAAAAATTAAAAATTAGAGGGCTTACTTATAGCCTCTCTTTCCTAAGTTAACAATTAATTTGTCGACAGCTGCATGCAGCTTAGTCTCGCTCCTTGTGCCTGTGCAAACAATCTTTCCATTGCTGAACAATAGGAAAGTTGCCCTAGTACCTGGCAATTTGTAAACTAAACCTGGGAACTGTTCAGGTTCATATTCAGTATTCTCTAAATCTATTGCCAAGGAATTGAGGTTCAAATCCAGGCCTATGCTTCCGCTTGCAACCATATTCTGTACTGTTGCCTTGGGCTGGAAATCGATATTAATCTTAACCTGCTTAAGGTTCTCGATTATTCTCTGGATTGCTTCCTTGACCTTTTTCATTGATTTTGCGCCAGTGCAAACAATCTTGCCAGAACTAAAAATTAATGCAGATGTTTTTGGATCTTTTATTCTCATTACCAATCCTGGAAACTGTTCAGGATTATATTCAGTGTTTGGCAATGTTTCAGCAAGTTTTACTAAAGGAATCGCTCTTTCTAAGCTTGCAGTTGCAACAATATTTTGTATTTTGATTTCTTTTTTCGGACCCTCTTTTTTTACTTGTTTAGTTGTTTTTTTCTTTGGCATTGCTATCCCTCCGAAGATGCTTTATAAATGATTTATAAATGAAAATGTTGCTTCCTTTATAAAGGTTCTGTATGAAAGTATGTGGATAGCTCAAATTGAGTCCCTCAAAGAATAAACAAGGATGGAAAACTGGCAGAAGAATTGAAGAAGCAAACTCTTTCAAAGTTCAAATCTTAATCCCTATCTTAAAATTCTTACCCTTAATCTTCTCCTCATATGGCTTAAATTCCTTTTCTCCGAAAAATAATTCTGAAGCACCGACTTTTGATTTAATCTCATCTGCCCATTTTTCCAAGTCAACGTCAGAAACTATCGATACTTCCACCCTGTCCTGTTTACTAAGCCCGGCCTCTTTCCTTAATATCTGTATCCGCCTTACAACTTCTCTTGCATAGCCCTCTTGTTCAAGTTCCGGTGTTAAATTTGTTTCAATATATACATTGCCTTGGTTGAAATCTGAAGCAGTGAGATTCTCTGGAAGCTCTTCCTTGATATTTATATGCTTCATTTCGAGATCAAATCCTTCAACTTTCAGGCTGCCTTCCTGCCTGAGATTTTCCATCTTTTCCTCATCAAGGGCTTTTAGGACTTTTTTGGAATCCTGCTTGAAATCTTTTCCAATCTGCCCCTTGTTCGGACTAAGTTCTACACTTGCACCTGCTATCTCATCCTTCACTTCTAAACTCTTTACATTTGTCTGGGTCTTAATCAAATCAGAAAGCCCGTCCACTGCTTCTTTAACTTCTGACATAGACGATACTACGGTTGCCACAGGCAAGGGCCACCTTACTCCAAGGTTTGCTTTTTCCCTTGCGGCAAGTATAGCCTGCACAATGTTCTGCGAAACTTCAAACTGCCTCTCAAGCTTCTCATCAATCTTGCCCTCATCAAACTTGGGCCATTTGTAAAGACTGATACTCTCCTTCTCTAAGTCAAATGCCTTTTTCAGATTTTGATAGATTTTCTCCGAAATAAAAGGAGTTAATGTGGACTGCATCTTCAGGGTTTCAAACAGCACATTGAATATGGTTCCCAATACCAAATTCGGATTTTCAACAATCTTCTCCCTAGTAAGTTTGATATATGTTCTGCTCAATTCAAGGAAAAGCCTCTCCAATGCCTTCGGTACATCGTCAAGATTGTAATTCTCATATAATTCTGTTACTTGTTTCATGCTCCTATGCAATAACGAGTTTATGTATCTCTCTTCAATGCCTTCTTCATTCAGCTTAGCATTTGAAGGGTTTAATTTTTCATCTTTGGCATACTCAACGAGATACTGGTGCACATTCCATAATACTACAAGATGCCTGTGCCTCTGGGCAGCCTCATCCCAACTGAAATTTATGTCCTCGCCTGCCGGAGTCCCGCACATATAATATCTCATAGTGTCTGCACCATGTTTGTCAATGAGTTCGTAAGGCGAAATTACATTGCCCAGGCTCTTTGACATTTTGACTCCGTCAACACCTGACACAAAACCGTGCATATGTACTGAATTGAAAGGTCTCTTGTCAAAAGCCAGAACAGATGCTATCATAAGGAGATTGAACCATCCTCTTATCTGGTCCTTCCCTTCAACAATGAAATCAGCAGGGAAATATTTTTCAAAAAGCTCTTTATTTTTTGGATACTCTAAACAATTCCATGAAGCTGAACCTGCATCAATCCATACGTCAAGAATATCAGGTATTCTTTTCATTGTGCTGCCGCACTTGCATGGTATCTGGACAGAATCTATCCAGGGCTTATGCAGATTATCCGGAATGTTTTCAGCATTTAGCTTCTTGAGCTCTTCAACATTTTCCACAACTACATACTCATTGCATTCCTCGCATCGCCAGATAGGCAATGGAGTGCCCCAAAACCTTTGTTTGGTTATGCTGTTGTCTCTAAGATTGTCAAGCCATGAATTAAAGGCATTCTTTGCGGTAATAGGAACCCAATCCACGTCACGGTTCTCTTCAAGCATTTTTTCTTTCAAATCTTCAACCTTGAAGAACCATTGCTTTGTTGCCCTAAAGACTACAGGATTCTTGCACCTTTCACAATGCGCATAATCGTGCTCAACAGGGACAACTTCCAACAGCACCTTGTCAGCAGCCAATGCATCAATAAACTTCTGATCATCAGCCTTTGCCTTGAAACCTGAGAACCTTCCGCTATCTTCAGGAAAAACCCCGGATTCATCAATGAAATTAAATGGAGGAATATCATTCTTATGACCCACTTCATAATCTTCTGGACCGCAGCCTGGAGCGCAATGCACTAAACCTGACCCTGCTCCTAAAGAGACATGTTCTTCAGAAAGAAGTATTGTGTGCACATTAGCATGCTTCTTCTTTAATTCTGCAAACTGCTTTATATCATCTTTCCATGGATGCTCATATTCCATACCCTCAAGCTCTTCACCCTTGAACTCCTCAATGATTTTCAAAGGCTTGTTGAAAACACCTTGCATCAATGCGCCAGCAAGCCCTTTTGCCATGATCCACTTTTCATCGCCTGCCTCAACCCTGACATAATCAAGCTTGGGATTGACCATTATTGCAAGATTCAGCGCTATTGTCCATGGAGTAGTTGTCCAGATTATGAAATATTCATCTTTCTTGCCCTTTACAGGAAACTTGACATAGATAGAAGGTTCAGTAACCTCATGATAATGGCACTCGTGCTTTGCCAACGCAGTAGCACAGCTTGCACACCATGTCATTGTCCTCAACCCTTCATAGAGCCTGCCTTTTTCATGCGCTTTCTTAATCAACCACCAAATTCCTTCTATGTAACTGTTCCTTACAGGCCAATAAGCGTTCTCAAAATCCATCCAGACACCCATCTGCCAGATATCCTTATCCATCTGCCTGGCATTTTCAGTGGCAAATTTCATGCATTCCTGTGAAAATTTCTCAAGTCCGAATTTCCTTATGTCATCCTTGGTCTTCAAGTCAAGCATGGCCTGCACCCTATGCGCAGTAGGCAGTCCATGCATGTCATAGCCTGCCCTGTCCCAGACATCAAGTCCTCGCATACGCTTATATCTCAAAACCATGTCCTTCAATGCGTGGTTCCATGCCTGGCCCATATGTATTCTGCCGCTTGTGTAAGGCGGACCTTGAAGAAAATAGAACTTTTTCTTTCCTGAATTCAGCTGTGAAACTTTCTCATAAATCTCGTTGTTTTTCCAAAAATCCAAAATTTCTTTTTCCACAGCTTTAAAATCGTACATTAAGCAAAGAATAGGTTAGAGATTATTTAAAAAGTTTATGTCTAAGAGGCAGAACATAGAAAAACTTAATAATAGCCTGGGTTTAATTAATCTGATATGGATAAAGAGGTTTACGATATTATAATTGTAGGTGCTGGCCCTGCAGGCTTCGGCTGCGCGGTCTACACAACAAGATACAATCTAAAGACGCTGATAATTGGCCTGCCAATGGACAGCCAGCCTTCAAGAACTCCATTAATACAGAATTATCTGGGATTTATAGAGATAAAAGGAAGTGAACTGATAAAGCGGTTCAAGGAACATGCGTTATCCTATGGTGCTGAATTGAAAGAAGAGACAGTCAAACGTCTGGAAAAAGAAGATGGACTTTTCAAAGCTACCACAAACAGCGGAGAATTCTATTCAAGGACAGTACTAATAGCAACAGGCACTAAAAGAAGAAAGCTGGACATACCAGGTGAGAAAGAATTCGACAACAGAGGCATAAGCTACTGCTCTACTTGTGACGGCCCGTTCTTCAAGAACAAGATTGTTGGGGTTGTCGGAGGCTCTGACGCTGCAGCCACTTCAGCATTGTTGCTTACAGAATACGCAAGCAAAGTCTACCTGATTCACCGAAGGGACGAGCTGCGTGCAAAGCCTTACCTTGTCGACAGGCTGAAAAAGAACGACAAGATTACGATATTATACCAGACCCAAGTAAGCGAAGCGATGGGCAAGGATTTTCTTGAGAAAATAAGGCTTGATTCGGGCGAAGTGCTTGACATGGACGGCCTCTTCATCGAAGTAGGAAGCATACCATTGTCAGAACTTGCAACTGGCCTCGGAATAAAGTTTGACAAAGCTAAAAGCATTGTTGTGAACTCTGAACAAGAAACAACAGTAAAAGGCGTTTATGCTGCTGGTGATGTCACAAAGGGAGTAAAGGGTTTCAGGCAGCTCATGAACGCAGCAGCTGAAGGAGCTACCGCCGCAAAAAAGGCCTATACGCTTTTGAGGGGTGGAGAAGCTAAACAGTGGAACTAATACTTTTTCTTAAATTTTTCCAAATCATCTAAGAATCGTTTTGCAGTCTTGGCAACATGCTCTGCCTGCGTCTTGAAAATCTTGGCAGTCTTTTCCAATAGCTCTTTCGCATCTCCTTCAACCTTCTCAACAGATTTTAGCTCAAAGAATTCGTCCAGCATTTCCTTGCCTTTCTTGAAACTTTTATTGGCCTGCTTCCATTTCTTGAAAAGCTCTTCTGCCCTCAAGGGAACCTGGCCAGGTTTCACTCCCAGAATATTGGCAACTTCGTCAAGTATCTTTTCTTCCTTATGGGATTCCTGTTCTGCAACATCACCAGCCACAAAGGTTAGCCTTACTATGCCATCCTGGATCTTTGTTGACTTTAGAATCTTTATTGTCCCTATGTCCTTTGTATTGTTAAGATGGGTTCCTCCGCAAGCCTCCACATCCACGCCCGGAATCTCAACTATCCTTATCTCTTTCCCTGGAACTGCGCCGCCCTGATAGATTCCCATGCCGTACTTCTTCTCTGCCTCGCTTCTTGGAAGAAAGAACAAGTTAATCTTTATGGCCTTCTTCACAAGGATATTTGCTTCCTGCTCTATACGCTTAAGCTCATCATCGCTTAAGGAAGCATAATGGGTTATGTCCAAATGCGCCTTGTGCATCTCTTTCTTCGCACCAGCCTGGTTGATATGGTTGCCAAGGACTTTTTTTGCCGCAGCATTGATTATGTGTGTTGCACTATGATGCTTCGCCAACTGCTCTCTTCTGCTCTTGTCGACGTGCGCCTCTACTCTCATGCCCTCCTTGAACCGTGGCTCATGCTCCATCTCATGAATGACATGTGAGCCCTGCTTGAAAACATTGACTACCTTATCAGTTGCAATCTCTCCGATGTCATGCGCCTGTCCGCCGCTTGTGGGATAGAACGCAGTCTTGTCAAGAACAGCATACTTGCCAGAAACTTTTAGAACGGTTGCCTTAAAATCCAAGTGCTTGTAATCCTCAAGGAAAAGCTTTTCAGTTTCAGGTATGCCTTCCAGTTTCAGAATCACTTCCTGTTCTTTCTGCTCATCCTGCTTCTGATGCCTTTCAGCCACTCTTGCATAAAAATCCTCAGGCACTATGACTTTCTTCTCCATTTTTCCTGCCTGCTCCCTAACCATCTCAGGGCTTATTCCGTAGCTGTCATAAAGTTCCAACAGCTTGTCTTCCCTTATATCCTTCTGCCTGCTCAGAATATTCTCGACAATCTTTCTTGACTTGACTTTTGTAGCCTCGTATTTCTGCTTCTCAATTCCAAGTATCTTCTGCACATTGTCAAGGTTTTCCATGAGTTCAGGGAACAGTGGCTTCAAGTATCTTGCATGTTCTGCACATATGTCATCAACCGGAATCTGCCAGCCGTTCCTGTCAGCGAGGCTCAATGCTCTCCTGAAAATTACTCTTAAGTTATATCCTCCGCCGACATTGCTTGGCAATGCTCCGTCTGTTAATGCCACTAACAATGTCCTAAGGTGCTCGGCTACAGAATACAATGCTGCCTGCTGGTTAACTTTTGTCCTTAATTCATTTACATCAACATCTATCTTCTGGCTTATGGTCTTCCATACCTTGTCGATATTCTCTACCTCATCGACATTCAGGAAGGAAGAATAAGGCAGGAACCTTGCCATTAGCTCGCTGTCAACTTTTATTCCAGTAATCTGGTGAAGCTTTTTTATTACAGTGGGAAATGTGGAATCATATGAAGTTGAGGTGCCGTTAGTGAACCAAGTATTCCTCTCATGGCCCATGCCCATGTCAAGCACCTTAAGGTTCAATTCCCTGTTGCCTGCACTGGTCTGCTCATACATCATGTAGACTTGATTACCTAACTCAAGCCCTCTTGAAAAGAATTCCATGCATGGCCCAAAGTTTCCTCCGCCTGCCCATGCATCCTCGTGAAAAGTAATCTCGTTTTTGGGCAATTTCAAGCCTAACCTTAGCCAATCATAAATGTCCTTGAAATATTGCTCCTGCTTCCATTCATCTGGAGGCATGAAAGCGTGCTGCCCTATCATGACAAAGCCAGTATAATGCGAACCCGTGATGCCCACATTGTCAATGTCATTGAACCTTAGCGAGAACTGCGGCACGACAAGCTTTTTTGCCGGCGGCTTTACCTCGCCTGAAACAACATAAGGCTGAAAATCATATATTGAAGCCTGGACAAAATCCACGTCAGGGCGCCACCTTGCGACAACAGGATATCTCTTTATCGGCTCATAACCTCTGTCCTTGAAAAGCTTTGAGAAACGTTTCCAGGTTTGCACGTAATCAAGCTTTTCCTTGGCAGGGCTGTTTCCAATAAAAGTGAATCCGCCTGCACAGTTGGGATCCCCGCAGTTTTCCTGCTCAGGATTGACTGTCCAGAAAGGCGTGCTGCAATTCTTGCATCTCCTTCTTTCAAAACCTTCTGCCTTAAGAACATCTAAAGCATAATATTTCTCTGGATTCTTCCACGCCTTTTGCCTGAATTGTTTCTTTATTTCCTTGTCCGGCAACATCAAGAAAAAGTAAACAAAGTGTTATTTATATGTTTAATGCTTAACAGGATAAAGATACTGCTCTATCTGCTGCTTATTTTCCTGAAGGATAAAATCAAGCTGGTCTAGGCTCATGGATTCGATTGACTTTTTTATTTCTTCATCTTTCTCAAAAAGCTTTTTGCTTGCCTTAAGCTCCTTGGAAGTTTTTCTTGAATCCTTTATTATGCTGGCCACATATAATGAAAGACCTCCAAAAACAATGCCTCCTAATGCAGGGCTTACTGCAAGAGCGAGCAATGAGCCTCCGACTACTGCAGTGCTGCCTGCTATATATCCTGCTCTCTTTAGAAAATTATGATTGGCTATATCATAAGCATGCGCTGCCTCAAAATCAAGATCATAAATGTTCAAAAGATGTTTCTTGAAATCCTTAAGATAAGGCTTTTTGTCAGTTTTAGGATTATAATAATTCTTCATTTCATTTACTAGACCGGTTGGATAATCCGGATTAATCGCTGCCAGTTTTTGGTTTGTAAGTGCCTTCATGGCATTAACGACCACATCGCTCAATTCTTTGTTTTCCATATTATGACCTCTAAATTATCACACCATAAGGGTTATTTATAAGCTTTTTGTTAAAAAGTGAAGCCTCCCAGCCGCAGCAAGCTGCGGGGCATCCATTAAAGTGAATGCAGTGAGAGTTCTTGGTTCATTGACGAAAGCA
>CAZFZD010000045.1:0-8084 GCA_964522895.1 Candidatus Woesearchaeota archaeon
GAATCAAGGTGATTCTCCCTTTTAAGGGTTATCACTCACTTCTTAGACAGTGCCATCAAACCCAAAGATTTATAAATAAAATAATTCTAACTAATCCTTGACGAGAGAAGAAAGAAAAGGAATAATTTCTTCTAAGAATAGTAAAGATGAAGCCGAAAATATTGCTTCCATCATTAAAGGAAAAGAAAAGGTATTTAGCTTTTGAAGTGAAAGCTGATACTGAGCTTGCCCACAAAGATGCAAGGCAGGCAATAAGGAATGAGATGTCAAAGCTAGTCGGAGATATAGGCATGGCGAAGGCAGGATTGATGTTCCTTGATGACTGGAAAGACAATAAAGGCATATTAAAAGTAAACAACAAATCAGTTGATGAAGCAAAGGCAGCGTTGACAATGTTACAAAAGATTAATAATAAAAAGGTTATCGTTAAAAGTATCGGAGTATCTGGTATATTAAATAAAATAAGACAAAAAGGAGGATTTTGAAAAATGCAGGATATGTCACACCAAATGATGGGATATGATAGGACGAGCATAATGTTCAGTCCGGACGGAAGATTATTGCAGGTTGAGTATGCTAAGGAATCTGTAAAGCAGGGGCCTACCTCTATAGGGATGGCTTGTAAGGATGGAGTTATCCTGGTTACAGACAAGAGGCTTATTGACAAGCTGATGGTAGCTCATTCTGTTGAGAAAATCTATCAGGTAGATGATCACATAGCTGCCACCGCAACTGGTGCAGTGATGGACGGCAGAGTATTAGTTGAAAGGGCAAGAGTTTTAGCACAGCAGCATAATGTAACTTACGGAGTTCCAATCGAGCTTACGACATTGGTAAAAGAGATATCTGATGTCAAGCAGTTTTATACTCAGTATGGAGGGGCAAGGCCTTTTGGAGTCTCGATATTGTTCGCAGGGATTGACGAGAACAAGCCAAAGCTGTTCCTGACAGACCCTATGGGGATTTATTTCGAATACAAGGCAACAGCTGTAGGAGAGGATGAGACAGAAGTCAAGGCAATATTAAACAAGTCTTACAAAGACACCCTTACAATTGAAGAGGGCCTGAAGGTTGCTGTCAAGGCATTGAAGAAAGTCTTGGGCAAGGATTTCGATTTGAAAAGGATAGATGCAGCATACATAAAGTCAGGAGAAAAGAAGTTTAAGAAAGCAGACAGAAAGATGTTGAAGGTATAAAAATGATAGATATAGACAAGGCAGTAATAGCAAGGTTCAGCAAAAATGGAAAACATTTTGAGATTCTTGTAGATTGTGATAAGGCTTTGCAGTTTAAGGAAGGTAATGCTTCTTTAGAAGATGTTTTGGCAACTGACGAGATTTATAGCAATGCCAGCCAGGATGAAAGGCCTTCTGACGAGGACTTAAAAGAAGTCTTCAAAAGCACAAATCCTAAGGAGATTGCTGCCGTAATATTAAATCAAGGTGAAATCCAGCTGACCACTGAGCACAGGAACAAGCTCAGGGAAGAGCACAGGAAAAAAGTTATCGAACTCTTGAGAAAGAATGCGGTTGACAGCAGGACAAAGCTGCCGCACCCGAGAGAGAGGATAGAAAGGGCATTGGAACAGAACAATGTCAAGATTGATGAGTTTAAGCCTGCAGAACAGCAGATTCAGGATATAGCAAGGCAGATAAATGATGTTTTGCCCTTGAAATTCGAGGTCAGGGAATTGTCTGTCAAGATTCCTGCGGAATTTGCAGGCAAGGTTTTCGGAAGCCTGAAGCAGTTGGCAAGAATATTGTCTTCTGATTGGCTTGAGGACGGAAGCTTGTTGGCCAAAGTTGAGATGCCTGCAGGCATGCAACCTGATTTTGAAGACCAAGTTAATGAATTGACTCATGGTAATGTAGAAATAAAAGTATTGAATGTGAGGTAAAAATGGGAAATATATTAGTAAAAGAAAAACAAGTAGTAGTCCCCGGCGAAGTTTTAGCCGAAGGGATGGATTTTTTGCCAGCAAATGGCGCGTTTAGAGAAGATGACAAGGTTATCTCTATGAGATTAGGGTTAGCTTTTATAAATGGAAGATTGATTAAAGTCATGCCTTTGACCGGAAAATATATTCCGAAAAAAGATGATGTGGTAATCGGCAAGGTTCAGGACATGAACTATTCAAGCTGGTTCATCGACATAGGATATGCACAGGATGCAATGATGAACATGAGAGATGCCACTTCTGATTTCATTGAGAGGGGCGCAGAGTTAAGCAAGTATTATGACATAGGAGATTATGTTGTTGCAAAAATAACTAATGTGACCAAGTCAAAGATGATAGATATTACAATGAAAGGCCCTGGCTTGAAAAAGTTAGTAGGTGGAAGAATTGTACAGGTCACTCCTGCAAAAGTCCCAAGGATAGTAGGGAAACAAGGCAGCATGGTGTCAATGATAAAGAAGTATACTGATTGCCAGATTATTGTCGGACAGAACGGAAGGGTCTGGATCAGCGGAAACAATCCGGATGATGAGCATCTGGCGACACAAGCTATCCTGATGATAGAGAAATATTCTCATGTGCCCGGATTGACTGATAAGGTAAAGTCATTTCTGGAAGAGAATAGTGAAATCAAGGAAAAGACTGTAGAAAAAATTGATAATCAAAAAGGAGAGAGAAAATGAGTTATAAAAGACAAGACAGAAAGGAAGATGAGCTTAGGCCTATGGAGGCTGAGGTCGGTGTTGTAAAAAATGCTCTGGGTTCAGCGAAATTCAAGATAGGAAAGACTATTGCGATTGCAGCAGTTTACGGCCCAAGGGAATTGCATCCAAGATTCCTGCAGAATCCTCAAAAAGGCATCTTAAGGTGCAATTATAACATGATGGCCTTCTCAGGTTCTGGAAACAGGGTAAGGCCTGGTCCTAACAGGAGAAGCAAGGAGATTGCTTTGGTAACTACGAAAGCGCTTGAGCCGGCATTAGACTTGACTGAATTTCCGAAGACTGTCGTAGATGTTTTCATTGAGCTTATACAGACAGATGCTGGCACCAGGTGTGCTGGAATCTGTGCAGCGTCAATGGCATTGGCAGATGCAGGATTGAACATGAAAGACTTAGTGTGTGCTGTTTCAGGCGGAACAGTAGGCGATGTCCCTGTTGTTGACCTTGATTATGATGAAGAATCTTATGAAGGCGGTGCAGTTGATATGCCTGTAGCCATGATGCCAAGAAACGGAGAAATTACTCTGATGCAGCTTGACGGAGTTATTGACAAGCAAAAGCTGCATGAGGCATTGAAATTGGCCAAAAAAGGCTGTCAAGACATTTACAAAGTGCAAAAGGAAGCTTTGAAAGCTAAATATAAGGAGGAATAAAATGTTATCAATATCAAAGAAGTATATACAGGCTTTAGCTAAGAAAGGCTTCAGGGCTGATCAAAGGAAATTTGAAGAATTCAGAAAGCCTATCAGTGTAGAATATGGTGTATCTTCAAAATCTGCAGAAGGTTCTGCAAAAGTAATGATTGGAGACACTGAAGTTGTTGCTGGAGTAAAAACTGAAGTTGGAAAACCTTATCCTGACAAGCCGGATGAAGGAAGCATAATGGTCAGTGTTGAATTGTTGCCTTTGTCTTCACCTGAATACGAGTCAGGTCCGCCGTCAATTGAAGCTATTGAATTGGCAAGAGTGGTTGACAGGGGAATAAGGGAATCACATGCAATAGATTTCAAAAAATTTTGCATTACCGAAGGTGAATTGTGTTGGACAGTAATGATTGACATATATCCAATCAATGCTGCAGGTAATCTCTTTGATGCATGCGCTCTTGCTGCTGTGGCAGCACTTAAGGATGCTAAGTTCCCTAAGCTTGAAGATGATGTGATCAATTATAAGGAGCTTACAGATGAGGCTATTCCTTTGGAATTCTTGCCAGTGAGCTGTACTATCCACAAGATGGGAGATAAGTTCGTTGTAGATCCTACAAGGGATGAAGAGCTTGCGTCTGATGCAAGGCTTACAGTAGCATTTACAGAAGAAGGAAAAATCTGTGCAATGCAGAAAGGCGGAGATTCTCCGTTCACAGAAGACGAAGTCTTGAAGATAATAGACCTTGGTGCTGAGAAGACTGCCGAATTAAGGCAGTTTCTCTAATAGCAAAAGGTTTATAAATAAGCTAGGAAGTGAGGAGTAATATAATGGTAAAGCTTACTAAGTATGAAAAGGCAAGGTTGGTCGGAGCAAGAGCATTACAAGTTGCTATGGGTGCTCCTCTTCTGGCAAAATTTACCAAGAAAGAGTTGGAAGGCTTACATTATAGCCCTGCTGGTATTGCGAAAAGCGAGCTTGAGAAAGGAGTCTTGCCATTGACAATCAAGCGGCCTATGCCAAAGAAGGTAAAATCATCTGATCATGAAAATAAAGCAGATTAAGGCAAAAAAGATATTAAATTCCCGTAATGAGCAAACGATAGAGATTATTGTCAACAAAAAGTATTCTGCTTCTGCGCCTTCTGGAGCTTCTACAGGTTCTACAGAAGTAAAAGCTTATGCAAAAAGCTTAGACGATTCTATAAAGCTAATTAATGAGGGCAAATTAATAGGCTTGACATTTGAAGAGTTCTCTGACCTTAGCGCTTTGCACACATTGTTGCCAGAATTGGGCGGCAATCCCGTGATTGCAATACAGTTTGCGCTGCTTAAGGCGATGAGCGATAATAATATCTGGAAGTTTTTGAATCCTGGTGCTGAAAGCTTGCCTGTTCCTGTAGGAAATGTTATCGGCGGCGGACTACATACTAAAAAGGATTCGACTGACATTCAGGAATTTCTGCTAATACCTAATGCCCGGACTTTTTCTGAGAATCATTATGTGAACAATTACCTGCATTCAAAGATTGGAAAACTGCTCAAGACATCTAAAGTAACTGATGAGGGTGCATGGATTCCGAGCATGAGCAATGAAGAAGTGTTTGAATTTCTTTATAACCTTTTGAAAGATAATGATAATTCCTTGGGCATCAAAGTTGATTTTGGCGTCGACATGGCAGCTTCAAGCTTTTTTAACGGCCAAGAATATGCATACAAGAATTTTTCTGCACAGAAGCCAGAAAGAAGCTTATCAAAGAAAGAACAGGTGACTTACGTGAACAGGTTGATAAGCCAGTACAGGCTGAAGTATTTTGAAGATCCTTTGGCTGAAGATGATTTTGAGGGTTTCTCTAAGATAAGCAAAAAGACTTTGGTATGTGGAGACGACCTTATAACAACAAATCTTGAAAGACTGAAAAAGGCTGTTGAAAAAGATGCTGTCAACTGCGTGATAATCAAGCCAAACCAGATAGGATCTATAGTAAAGACAAAACAAGTTGTGGATTTTGCGCATAAACATAATATAACTACAATTATCTCTCACCGTTCTGGTGAAACTATGGATGCCACTATTGCTGATTTGGCTGTAGCGTGGAACATTCCTTACATAAAGACCGGCATATATGGTAAGGAGAGGAAAGCTAAGCTATTAAGGTTGAAAGAGATAGAAGAAGATATGAACAACCAATAGCTGAATCATGCACAGTTCTGAAATTTCACCTGCTGATTAGTTTTGTGCTTGTTTAGGAATTGCAAATAAGATTTATTTGTCTTTTCCCATCTGTTAATAATCTTATTCCCTACAATCTTATAAGCCGCATTTTTCATTTCAGGAACCCTTTTCTTTTTTTCATAGAACCAATTCCTTACCATGGTTAATGTGGCTTCAGCTGACTTTTTTGCTATAAGCTTATATCCCTTAGAAGCAGAGTAAAAGCTTTTCATAGCATCTATCATTCTTGTCTGAAGCTCATAAGCTGACATCTGTTTGGGATTGAATACAGTATGCAATCCATCATAATAGTCCCAGTCTTTCGTGATTATCCTTTTTTGATTATTAAGATTATTGTAAACTTCAGTGCCAGGCAAGGGTGTCAATATCGCATATTGTACAGTATCAAGATCATTGGCCTCTGAAAATTCTAATGTTTGCTTAATTGTATTCTTATTATCATAATCAGAACCAAGAACAAACATGCCGTGTAATTTTATGCCATAATCATGCAATTTTTTAATGGTGTTCCTTATGTAATTCACGTTCTGTGATTTCCTGTAAGATTTTAATGTTTTTTCATTTACAGATTCCAAACCGATGTAAGCTATGTCGCAACCAGTATCTGACATTTGTTTCAATAATGCTTCATCATTGCCTATCTCTACTCTCATTTGCGCATCCCATCTTTTATTGATTCCATTCTCTTTCATCTTGCTTAACAATTCCTTTGTCCTATTTTTATTGGCCATAAAATGGTCATCATAAAAAAACACATTTTTCTGTTTTATTGCTTCTAAATCTTTAATTACCAAATCAGTATTTCGGAACCTGTATCCTCTTCCGAACATCTGTGTGACAGAACAAAAATTACAATCATAAGGGCATCCTCTTGATGTCATAATAGGAGCAGTCTTTGGTTTGAAGTCTTTTATCAAGGAAAAATTAGGAGTAGGTAATGTGTCCATATCAGATAATGGCCTGCCTTGTATAACTCTTTTATTTGTTTTCAATGCTTCAAAAAATATCTCTTCACCTTCACCGATTGCAACAGTGTCAGCATATTGCATCGCTTCAGAAGGCTTAAAAGTCGCATGAATGCCGCCAATAATCACCTTGCCATGTGGATTGTCTCTTTTGAAAGCTTTTGCGATTCGGTATCCTCTTTGTGCTGTTGAAGTCAGCGAGGAGATTATAAGGTAATCTGAATCCAAAACATCTTTTCTTATTGTATCATAAGCTTCAGAGTATACAGTAGTAATATTCTCATTATAGATTTGGACATCATAGCCCGCCTTCTGAGCAATGGTCGCAAGGTATAATGGCCCCATTAAAGGCAAGGCCATGCTTTTATTAAATATATTGTCTCCTGGTGTTTTAGGCTCAATAAAGGTTATTTTTTCCATATCCTCGAGAGATGCACTGGCCCGTTATAAGTCTTTGCATTTAAAAATGAAAGCTATATATTCTAAAATAAGGTTTTAATCCTTTATGTTCCATATTGATTTTCTTTATATAGTAATTTGCTTTATAGCAATATACTGACGTAAAACATTTGAGGCAAAAAGTGTTTTTATAAAAATAGGGGGTGTTATCTTATGCAAAATTTGTCTGATTTGCAAAGTATAGAAGTTTTAACTTCGGATTTATTAAGAGGTTTGAAGACAGGGGAATAATTTCCTCTGTCCTTTTTTGCTAAAATCTTTCACCTGTAGCAAGTTGGAGCCCTTTAATTCAAAACGGAATAAAAAGGTTTAAATACTACTTCTTTTTTTTCAGATGGTTATGGAAGAAGAATTATTAGTACCTCTGGATTCATGTTTGAAAGTTGGACTCCATATTGGCACAAAGTTCAAGACAAAATATATGGAACCTTTCATATACAAAGTAAGGGATGATGGCCTTTCTGTAATGAATGTAAAAAAGATAAGTGAAAGGCTGGAAATGGTTGTGAACATGATGTCCAGGTATGGGCCAGAAGAAATCCTATTGGTATGCAGAAGAGAGAATGGCTGGAAACCGGCAAAATTGTTCTCAAAGCTTACAGGCATAAAAGTAATTACTGGAAGATACAGGCCAGGATTGCTGACTAATTCTAATTTGGAAGATTTTTCAGAGACAAAATTATTAATAGCTATAGATCCTTGGCCTGACAAGAACGCAATCATGGATGCAGTTTCTGTAGGGGTCCCGATAATAGCATGCTGTGATACGAATAATGAAGCAAACTTTGTGGACTTGGTAGTCCCTTGTAATAATAAAGGGAAGAAAAGCCTGGCTTTGATTTTCTGGACACTTGCAAAAGAATATCTTAATAAAAAAGGTATGCTGAAGAATGGTGAAGAAATCAAGGAAACCTTGGAAGATTTTACTCCTGAATGAATTGCAATTTTTAGGGAAAACTATATAAACCATTTTAAATTATTATATTAATTAAATATTAAAATTAAGAAGGAGGTAATTTATAATGGGAGAAGAGGTAAAAAGCAAATTTGTTCTCTTTTTGGCAATCCTTGTTGTCTTGGTTGTCACTTTAAGCACTTGGT
>CAZFZD010000046.1:0-7669 GCA_964522895.1 Candidatus Woesearchaeota archaeon
AAGACCAGCTTTTTTATCACGCCATTTTTTGTCCAATTCAATTATCTGGTCAACTAATTCCAGTTTCTCTTTATCTTTTCTCTTTTTCAGGTTGTCTTTGATTACTTTTGGATTCTCCCTGAACAATTTTATGTCTAGCATATTAGAATTCTATTCTTTAAGCTCTTTATAACTTTTTTGGCAAAATCCTTATTAACAGTTTTGATATTAGCTAAGAGTGATTACATGATAAGGTTTAAATATTTATCTGCCTTTATTATTATTATCATAAAAAGGGTGAGTGTTCAAGTAGAGGCAAAAGTTTAAATATAAGTATTCGATTATCTATTTTAGAACATATACATCCTAGTGGGGAAAGATGGGTAAACAAAAAGATATATTTGAGGTGTTTTTTAGGTCAAAACCTGCACATATTTTGATTGCTTTGAAAAATCAAAACAAGAATAAGTATGGGAGTGTCTTAGCCAAACAAGTTGATTGCACTTATTCGCATGCAGTTAAGATTCTTCAGGAAATGGAAAGGGCCAAGCTTGTACAATTTGAAAAGACTGGAAGGATAAAAAACATAGGCCTTACTGAAAATGGCCTGAAGATTGCTGAACACATTGAAAGAATAAAAAATCTTCTTTAATTATAGAAAGTTATTTATAATAATAAGGATTATAATTCAACCATATGGGTGACGACTTCAATAAAGTCTTAATTCTGGCCGATTATGGCAGTTTGAACATAGCTAAAAAAGTCCATTCTCAACTTGCCGAAAAAAACACCTATGGGGGATTGGAAGATTTTGATGATTGTGGCGTCTATATCAACTTATTCAATAATGGAGAGATAGATACTAATATCAAATCTTCAATAAGGGGAAGACATGTTTTTCTCATAAAATCATTCAATGTTTTTCCAGAGAGATGGCCTAAGGAAAATAATGGACCAAAACTTGAAGAATTGGCTTATGAACCTAACCAGGCATATATGGAACTTTTCTTGCTCAATGATGCATTAAAAAGAGGAGAACCAAACGAGATTACAAATATCCTTCCGCATATGCCTTACCAAAGGCAAGACAGGCGTCCAAGAAGAAAAGGTAAATTCATAAGAGGCCCGATAAGCTCCAAAGTTGTTGTCGATCATATCCTTTCCAAGGCTGACAGGATAATAACTCTGGATTCACATTTCAAGCAATTTGAATCTATAGCCGAGAACGGAATAAATGATCTTGACAGTTTTCCTCTTTTTGTCCAGGACATAAATGAAAATTATAAAGATAATATTGAAAACATGGTCTTTGTTGCGCCTGACTTAGGAAGTGCTGCTATTGTTGAAAGATATGCAAAATACTATAATAGGCCTACTGCCATAATCAACAAGAGAAGGGAAGAGGAAGGACAGTCTGAAGTCATAAACATAATTTCAGACATGCAAGATTTTACTGGAATGAGCGGAGTGCTTATAGACGACCTTATTGACACTGGCGGTTCAATAATTAAAGCTTCAAAAGCATTGAGATCAAAAGGCATAGAAAAATTCATAACTTATTGTACACATCCTGTGCTAAGCAATAATGCGGCTGAAAGAATTAAGGATGAAGAAATAGAACTGGTTACAACTGACAGCATAAGATTAAAAAACCATTATGACAATATAAGAGTGATTAATACGGCTTCATTATTTGCAGAAGCTATGGATTGCATCTGTAATGGAAAATCCATAAGCCAAAGGCTTCTTAACAATTAAGAGAACCATTTATCCAAAGCTTCCTGTTTTTCAGGATCCTTTCCAAAGACACTTTCTATCCTTAGCCTTGTAAGCTCTATAGTCTGTTGAAGATAAGGTGAAAGCTTGTAAAATTCAAGAAGATTTTCTGCCGGCTCAAGATACTTTATGACAGACCCTTCAGAAATAGTAAACAATATTTTTCCATGGCAATAAGGACAACTTCCTTTTAGGGGAGGCCTCCTGAATTTCTCATTGCAATTCACACAACGAAACTGTTGCATTGAAAATTTTCTGAGATTACCTTTAATATCACGCATGAAATGCCTTTCAATGACAAGTCTGGCCACATCCTCTTTGTCAACAGCACGTGTCTTTAGAGCTATATCCATCTGTCCTAGGACCTTTTCCCTCATAGAAGGCAATAGCTTGTAAGAACTGCAAAGAACTCCTTGGTTGAAATCCTTAGTATCATGCGTAAAGCCAATACCCTCATACTGGCTTGGCTTATCCAGCCTATCCTTAAATATCTCCACAGGCACTTCAAAAGCATATTTGTATTGTTCAGCGGCCTCATAAAGCTCTAAGGGATACTTCCAGGCAGTATCCATATCAAATATCATATCATCTACTTCCTTGGGTATGAGCTGCCCTGTCAATACTAAGGGAGCGTCTTGAGTAGAGCCTTTCCTTTTAGGCAGGAATTTCTGTGAGAAGTTAAGCAGGTGGTCCATTAACATCATTACAGCCGCTTCATCACCATCGCAATCTCTTCTCATAATACAATGTAATAAGGGATGCGCTAAAAATCCCTGAGTCTTTGAAAAGCCAACTATCCTTGAGACAATACCTGCTGCCGTATGCGGAGACATACAAATGCATAATTGTCCTACCACGTCGTTTTTGGATTTGAAATTATAATATTTTTTAAGGCCGTAAAGTTTTTCCAGAAGGTCATCAATAAAATTACCCACTCTGAACATAACCTCATCAGCGCCTTCATTAAATGATTTTTGGCATGCAGGAAGTATAACATCCTGTACTTTCAATTCCAATATCTGATCGTTATCCTTAAGCTCATTACCATAGCAGTCTCTTAGATAGCCAAGGTCTCGCAATTTTTCAACAGATACATTGATTTCGGAAGGCTTGAAATGGGTACATGACATCTCTGTCATATCATACCTTACTGTACCGTCCTTATTCACATAGATTTTGTTCTTTGCCCTTAGTATTCCCTTCATGGGATGTTCAGGTATGTGCTCATCATTTGAAGTTCCCTTAATCCCTTTTACCATCTTTATATCTCTACATCCTGATTGTTTCATTGCAAGTTCATAATAATTATTTATATCAATTTTTTTCTCCCTATATGTCAAAGTTTTTCCATGTGTTATTATCTCGTCACCATATCTATGTTCTACATTGCATTCCTGTTCATCCATTACCTTATCACATCTTCTGCAATAATATTTCTTTTTTGTTCGGCTATTACACTTTTCACAAACAGCATAGATTGTTTCATAATCACATTTTTCACAATAGAATATTGGAAACTGCCCTTTAATATAGCCTTTTTCAAGAGCACTCTGGAAACTTCTCAGTCTTCCGCCTTGTTCTCCTACAGGAAATAATACTTGAGGGCTTCCTTTCAATTGCCTCATCTTGGCTTTTTCAGGCCTTCCCATCCTTGCACCAATGAAAGTTCCACACTTATCCTTTATCATGACTTCAGAAACAGAATTAACCATATCATTTACATTATCACATTTTTTAGGCTTTTTCTTGAATTGTCCCAAATTAATAAATAATGCATTAGCATCATCACCCTCGATGATAATATATTCATCTGATACTAGCTTATGCTCTACCCCTATTAATTCTAACGATCTTTTTATATCATCATAAGGTGTCGGAATGATCAGTTTATTGTTCTCAATAGCAGAAGAACTTAATTTTTCAAAAAGCGTCTCAAATTCACTAGGTTTAAGCGAATTCCAGAAAAATATCCATCTTGGATGCAATGGTACTTTTAATTTTTTAGAAAATTTCAAAGCTGTTTCTAATGTAATCTCATTATCCATTGGCTTTTCAAGCAAATCTTTCATAAGCTGTTCATCTATGCCAATCTCCTGTGCCAAGGTTTTTACATCAAGATTATTATCTTTCATATACTTTTCAATATAAAGAATCCACCATTCCTCAACAAAGGCAGCAGGAATAAGATTATGGTTTCTGTTAAGAAAATCCCCATAATTTATCAGAATATCTCCAAGATATAATATCTCTTCAACATCTTTTGATATGTTTTTAGCTTCTTCTATAGATTTTGGTTTTATTACATTCCCATTTTTTAATTTTACAATCGGTCCGTCAATCTTATCACAGACAGATAATACAGTCGATTTGCCTGGCCTTTCAGTCTTAAACTGCGTACCTATGGCTAAAAAATTATCCAATACATACATAGTTATAGGATTCAATGCATCTGAACTTAATCCCGTTGTCCTTCCTCTGCCATATCTTAGCCTAAAACCTCCGTTTCTTAATGGATGCGAAAATACTGGCCTTCCTGCAACAATATCCTTAATATAAGTGAAATCAGGAGAGATCTTAGCTTCACTTTTTTTCTCAACACCTTTTGCTTTTGCCTTATCCTGTAACTCTAAAAAATCTTTCATGAAATCCCATTGTTCCATAGAAAAATCATGACCCCATTTTGAAAGCTGTTTCCATAATTTTTTTGCCTTCAATGCGAGGCATTCAGCCAAGACCAAACAAAAACCCCCTCTTATTCTATTACTTTCAATCCTCTCAAGGTCTTTATAATTGCTGACTTCCTTGTCAGATGTTCCATCTCCATCTATCTGCAATGGAAGATTTTGATAAAGAAAACTAGACTCTTCATTGGAAGGGAAATACTGCAAATTTGTAACTCTTTCATTATAATCTTCTAACTCAGTACATGCTCTTTTTATTTCCTTTTCAGAAGCGTCATAAGCTGCATAGCCTAACTTTTTCCTTACATAATCAGATATCAATACAGATACGGCTGCACCAGTGCCTCCTGCACTCCTTATAGGTCCAGAATACATTAATGCGAAATATTCCTTGCCGTCTTTTGTTTTTCTTATACTTACTTCTGTAAGTCCTTCCAAAGGTGAAGATACAACTCCTACTGTGACATATGAGAACCCTATCCTTATTCCTGTTTCAATCGCTTTTTGTTTGGTTTCAAATTTACAGAATTTTTCAGATGCTACTTCAGCTGCAATAATAAAAGCTATTCTCCAATCCTGGCTACTATAATCTTTCTCAAGTTCAACAATCCTTTCTACAACACCTTTGCCTATTATCTCTGGTGCTACTGCTGAAATAAGACCTTCTACTCTTTCAGCCATATTCTTTGCCAAAGGAACTTTAACTTTTTCATCAGGATCAAAGCCTTTAGACTTTGCAGTATTAGCTATCTCATAACCTTTCTTAACATTAGTTTCAATTTCCTCAAAATATTTTTCCATATCTTTGCTTAACATTTTCAATCACTAAATTTCATTATATTTATTTCTCTGGTTTTTAGATTTACAATGGGAACTCTTCCAGGTTCAGGATGATGACCTACTTTTTCCTGGAAAGCCGTCTTGTCCTGCCAGCATGAACAGCAAATCATAGTTGTAGTTTTATAATTGGATATTGCAAGCTTGTGTATATGTCCTGTTATGAAAAAATCAATATCATTGCTTATAACTAATGGATCCTCTTCCTCATCAGGAATGTATAATGTTGAAGTATGGGTCGGAGCAAGATGTCTTTTCTGAAGCAAAAGCTTCATCAACAAGTCACCTCTGTCATAACCTCCATTATTTCTTAGGCTACTTATGTTTGCTATATAATAGTCAAAACTGTATCCATGGTATAATAATATATCAAATCCTGGAAATTTTTCAGAAGAATTTATATTTATAACAGATGGATTAGAAACCATAGTAACATTAGGCATTTCATATAATGCTTTTGCAAATCTTTTTTCAATTGCTGGCTGCGGTTCAGCTATTCTTACTGCATCGTGATTTCCTGGACATATAATTATTTTCAAATCTTTCCTTAGCATTGAAAGATACTCTGCACATTTATCATACTGTCCAATAATATCATTTATCAGCAATTCATCTTCCTGGCCAGGATAAATGCCTATTCCATCCACTAAATCTCCAGCGATAAAAAGATATTTTATGGACTTTGCAATCTTTTTCTGTTTTTCAGTGCCTGTTTCTCCATTAATCCATTTTATGAACTTCATAAAATCATCAGGCAGAAACATATTAGAGCCTATATGTAAATCTGAGATGAAAGCTGCAGAAATATCATCTGGGCTTTTCTTGTAAGGTCTGTTTGGAAGGTCAGGCAATATTACTTCATTGACAAACATGACTTGGCCATTATAATTCCCTACTAAGCCTATGACTTCATCAAGCGTAAGATTTTCCGCAATATCAAATGAATCAGGTTTGTTTTTCATCACTATCGTCTTTAAAATACCTGTAGGATCTTCTATCTTAAGGCAGATATTCCCATTCTTAGTAGAACTTTTTTCAACAACAAGCCCTATTATTGATATCTTTTCCCTATCATTATTATTTGAAAGCCTTCTTATGGATATTGCATCATTCAATTCAACTCTATTTTCAAGGATTTTCCTTATTAACTCATATCTTGCCTTAAAATACTTGACAAAATGCTGAACATTTCTCTTCTTAGGTTCCTTATTATAATTTTTAAGTACCTTAACCCTATATTCATTTTTATTTTCTTCTTTTGGAGAAAATAATTCTAATATGTCTTCTTTTGTCAGGCTCTTCGGATTTTCATTTTTTTCAAGATTAGGGATTACATTATTTGAAAAGAAGTTATAATCAAAATCCTGAGGAATGGCAGAAATTGCTTCCTGAGTTGGAAATAGATTTTTAGCGATAAGCTCGCTAACAACCTTTCCCTTTACATCATCATTCATAAATTAAGCCCCTCCTTCAGTAGCAATTGTATTTTCGGAGCAATTGAAGGAGGTATTCCAAGAGAAATTTGCCTAGTTCTTCCATATCTCCCTTGACTTATTACTGTAGTATGAATTATACCCATCATATCAAGTTCAGCTATTATATCAGATATTCTTCTTTGTGTTAAAGGCCTAATTTTTACCTTGTTACAATAATTCTGATAGAAATCATAAACTTCACCTGTAGATATCGGCTTATTTTTTGAATCATTGGAAAGGTCAAAAATTGCCATCAACGCTAATTGTGATTGCTTAGGCAATACTTGTACAGTTTCCTGAATCTTATCTTTTTCAATTTTATGTTCAGCCTCATCCAATGTAGAAATAGTAATCTTTTCAACAGTTTTCCTTTCAGTTAATTCTCCTGCAATCCTTAACAATTCTAAAGCTCTTCTTGCATCACCATGTTCTCTTGCAGCATAAGCAGCACATTTTTCAATAACTCCATCTTCTATGGTATCATCATTAAAGGCTAATTTTGATCTTTCTTTAAGTATGCTTTGAAGCTGCATAGCATTATAAGGCGGAAACAAAATCTCTTCTTCACATAATGAGCTCTTTACTCTTGCATCAAGATATTCAGTAAAATAAAGGTTATTAGATATTCCTACAATTGCAACTTCACTATGTTTAAGTTCGGGATTAATTCTTGTAAGATTATAAAGTATGCTATCTCCTATCTTTTCAACAAGCTGGTCTATTTCATCAAGAACCAAAACAAGCAATATAGGCTGCTTATCTAAAGCAGTCAAAAATATCTTGTAAACTTCATTTGTAGGAAGCCCTGTTTCAGGAACAGTCATGCCAAACTGTCTGGCAATTTCTGCAATTAATCTATATTCAGTATCGGCCACTCTTTTCATCTTACAATTAAGATAAAACACTTTCAAATCAGTATTA
>CAZFZD010000047.1:0-7361 GCA_964522895.1 Candidatus Woesearchaeota archaeon
CAGCAAAATAAAGCTGATTTATTTGCCTAGTGACATATGTCACTTTACTGCACATACTGGAAATTAGCGATAATTTTATAAATGGGCTTTTGATTCAAGAAATAAAATGAATTCATACGAACCTATTGACAAGATAACTAGTGATTTGGACAAGAAAGACATAAGATTTGAAGCAACCTGTGAAGACTTATTATATAATGATGGGGGCCTTGTATTCCCTGCAAGATATACCGGCTTAGTAAGGCTAGCAAATGACCAAGAAGTAATAGTTGGTGCTTACAAGCATATAATGGGCGGTTTTAATGAATTCAATAAATTCCTGCTTGGCCTTAAATTCCTTGAAGCTTCAGGATTGACAAATACGCCAGTAACAATTCTTGGAAAATTCAAGCAAAAAAAGAATACATTAAAAGTTGATTCTGTGATTTATAACCACAGGCCTTATGATGATTTGCCTTTAAGACTAAGGGAATATATAATTGATTTGGAAGAGATGATATCTGATTTTGAATTCAAGCGTTAGGATATAAACTCCATAATTCTTATAAATCTTATTTTTATTCTTCTGTTTACTTAACAGAATAGGGGGATTAAAATGAATCTTATAAAAATATTAAGTTCTGAGTCTGTTACTGAAGGGCATCCAGACAAAGTCTGTGACAAAGTTTCTGACAGCATATTAGACGCTTACCTTTCTGCAGATCCTGAAAGCAGGGTAGCATGTGAAACTGCTATCAAAGGCAATAATGTCTTTTTATTAGGAGAGATTACAAGTGAAGCAGGAAATATAGATCCTGAAAAATTTGCAAGGGAAGCCATAAAAGAGATTGGCTATGATGATGTTGAGAAAGGCATGGATTATAGGACGGCTAATGTCTACCCGAACCTTACAAGACAAAGCCCAGATATTGCCCAGGGCGTCAATGAGGAAGAAGGAGATTTCAAAGAGCAAGGCGCAGGGGACCAAGGGATGATGTTTGGTTATGCTTCTAATGAGACTGTGGAGCTTATGCCGTTGCCGATAATCCTTGCGCACAAGCTTTCCAATAAGCTCACTTATGTCAGGAAATCGGGCCTGATGCCTTATTTGAGGCCTGACGGAAAATCGCAAGTCGCAGTAAGGTATGAAGATGGAGGGCCAGCATGCCTTGAGAATGTCATTATTGCTGCACAGCATGACAACGATGTCAGTATGGAACAATTAAGAGAAGATGTAATGAAAAATGTGATAAATCCTGTCTGCCATAAATTTTTTTCAAGCGATACAGAATGCTTCATTAATGCGACGGGCCGTTTCGAGATAGGAGGGCCTGAAGCTGATGCAGGATTGACAGGAAGAAAAATAATTGTTGATACCTATGGCGGATTAGGAAGGCACGGTGGCGGAGCATTTAGCGGCAAAGATCCCAGCAAGGTTGACAGGAGCGGCGCTTACGTGGCGAGGTATATTGCAAAGAATCTGGTTGCAGCTGGTTTTGCAGACAAGTGCGAGATTCAGCTTGCTTATGTTATCGGCAAGGCAGAACCAACTTCAATCAATGTCGAGACATTTGGAACAGGAAAGATATCTGAAGAGCAAATGGCAGGGATTGTAAGGAAAGAGTTTCCTTTAAGGCCTGAAGAGATTATAAGCCATCTTGGCTTGAAGCAACCCATATATGCTGATACTGCTGCCTATGGCCATTTTGGAAGGCAGGGATTCCCTTGGGAATCCACAGAATTGGCAGACTCGATAAAAGGTTATCTATAATTTTTTTACTTCACTTTTTCTGCAATATAGATGTTATTCTTGTTATCAGTAATCCTTATGCGCACTTTCTTGCCGATTGAAGCCTGGCAATCATTTATTGTGATGCAGCGGTTTTCAGCCACTGCTAATGCCTGATTTACCATCCAGCCTGGAGCTTTTATCTCTGCTATGATTTTGTCGCCAACTTCAAATTTTTTAGGCAACCTTTTTGCTTTGTTTATGTTAAAATTCTCTGCAGTGCATATAAGGTTTATACCATATTCCTTTTCCCAATCGCTTAATATCTTATAGAACTTTTTGTAACTTATTTTTTTTGCACTTACGGGCTTTCTGCTGTGCTTGTATTCTTCATATTTCTGTATTCCTATCTTTGCTCCCAATTTTTTTGCCAGCTTGATAAGCTCAGGAATGTCTTCATCATTCCATCCAGGGACCCAAACTGGCGCCAACAACAGTTTTATGCCTGATTCTGAAACTTCTTTTGCCAATGAAAGAGTCTTATCAAGGTCATAAGTCTCGCAACCGCTTAATTCTTTTGCTTTTTCCTTGTCCAAGGTGTTTATGGAAAGGTTCATCTGGTTTAGGCCAGCTTTTTCAAGCTCTTTAACATCATTGATTAATGTGCCGTTAGTCTGCATTGAAACCTTTCTTATACCTTCTGTTTCTTTTAATCCCTTTATTAGGCTAATTAATTTAGGATATGTTCCCACTTCACCAACAGAGTCTATGTTTGCTTCAATTTCAACGTTTTTGAAACTTGCGACCTCTTTTACATAATCCAACAGGTAATCAAGTTCTACCATATAGTTGACTGGATGGTAATTTGGATTGTTAGCGTTAGTGCTGCAAAAAATGCATTTCAGGTTGCATGCTGAAGTTGGCCTTACTTGAATCAAATCTGTGCCCCGGTCTATGATTCCAAAAGCTATGCAGCCAATCAAAGGTATCTCTGATTTCCTGTCAATAGTTATCATCTTCATTTGTAAGACCTCAATAGTTCATACATTTTTTCACATTCATTTTCTGTGCTTGAGAAAAGTCCGCAAGGAGGCGTTATCAAATCGCCTTGCTGGAAATCTTTTATGTCTTCAAGCTTTTTTATGCCCCAGGCAATCCCCTTATCATTTCTGTATTTTGGAAACATTGTAAGGTCATATTCAGAAGCGTCAAAGCTTATGATGTCAATGCTGGATTCGAAAAGCTTGTCCCAATCCATGCTATTGCAGATATGTATGCCGCTTTTCACGTCAAATGTGCTGAAGATTGCGTCCCAGTATTCCCTGAAATTGAATCCAGCATGCCCTAATGTAGGCTCATCCAGGAACAAGATGGTGTTTTTGCTTTTTAGGCCGTCAAGGATTGCATATATGTGGTTGTAGCAGCTTTCAATGGCCTTATCTTCAGTATAATTGCCAAGCATCAAAGTTACAGGTCCAACGCATTGTACCTTTACAGTATCAAACTCATGTTCCTTGAATTTCTTCAGGCAACTCAATTTTCCCGGATTTTTTATGTATTCGAACATTGCGTCATTCAATTTAGGCAGTTCTGGCAAGAAAGGGATATCGTGCTTCAGGCTATATTGGATTGCCTTTTCAATATTGTCATATGGCAATGATCCGATTTGCGTTATCATGTTTTCAAAAAGGCCTTTTTGCTATTTATAATTCTTACGAATCATGGCAATAAATTTAAAGCCTTAAAATAATGTGATCTTATGGTAAGAGTCAATATTCTCAATCCCAGGAACCTTGCTGACCAGCATTTGATTGCTGAATATAATGAGCTGCTAATGCTCTTGGCTTATATTAAGGAGCATAGTGCTGTTGATGATGTGCCGGATTCTTATGTTTTGGGGAAGGGCCATATGAAATTCTTTAAGAACAAAGTAAAATATCTTAAGCAAAGGCACGAAAAGATAGTTGAAGAGATGAAAAGGCGAGGATTTAAGCCGCAAAAACGATTTTCCTTGAAAGGCATAAAGAGATCATTGTTGAACGGATGGCGTGCTTCTGCTGAAGACAAGAATAAGATAAAGAAACGCTTAATAGAGAGAATCAAGCTAAAGCCGGAGTTTTACCGTTATTATGGAAATCATAAGAGTAAGAATTATTTCATTGCTTTAATCAGGAATTCCAATTGAGCAAGTTTTATATAATAATCCTGGCTTTTAATATTATGGCTTCAGAGATTTTAGGACTGGCTATCGGTTTTTCAGGAGGAATATTGCGTGCAGTCATAGGCTTTGTCTATGCTAAGGCCAGATGCCCTAAGCTAAAATTCAACCCTTATCTTTTTTCTGTAACACTTATTGAAGGGATTGTAGCAGGAATAGTATTGGGCAGTTTGATTACAGTAGGAGATATTGCTACGGGCGTGAGCTTGGGGCTTGCAGCTGCGGGCATATCAGAGTTTGCCGGCAAGACCGGGCTGCATGACAGGTTAAAATGAAGCATGAGCTTGTTGAAAGGTGGAAAAACTCCAAACTGATAAATGATAAGGTCTTATTGCAGGCTTTCTTAGAGATTCCCAGAGAAAAATTCATGCTTTCCGAGTATAGGCAATATGCTTATGAGGATTCTGCGTTTCCAACCATCGCCGGTCAGACAATTTCACAACCGAGCACTGTTATGTTGATGTCAGAATTGCTTCAACTAAGGCCTGGACAAAAAATATTAGAGATAGGGGCAGGTTCAGGATATCAGGCAGCAATCTTGGCAAAA
Source organism: Candidatus Woesearchaeota archaeon (assembly GCA_964522895.1). GTDB lineage: Archaea > Nanobdellota > Nanobdellia > SCGC-AAA011-G17 > GW2011-AR17 > JAHIMK01. The sequence goes on from CAZFZD010000047.1 coordinate 4,474, forward strand.
ATAGTAGGAGGGCAAGGAAAAGTTTATTCTCTTGAGATCATTCCGGAATTAGCTGAATTTGCAAGAAAGAACCTTAAGAATGCAGGCATAGATAACGTGGAAGTAATCTTGCGAGATGGTTCCAAAGGTTATGAAGAAAAAGCTCCGTTTGACAGGATAATAATCACTGCTGCGACTCCAAAAATACCCGAACCATTAATTGAACAGCTGAGCGACAAAGGAATATTGCTTGCACCTGTAGGGAAGCATAGCCAAGAGTTGATTAAATTGACCAAAAAAGGGAAAGAGATTAAGAAACAAAAAATGGGCCAATTTCGTTTCGTGCCTTTGACAGGAGAACATGGTATAAAATGAGCCACAAAGAATTACAAGAGGCAATAAGCAATATCCGCAAAGAAGTTGAAAAAGCCAATGAGATAATCAAAGATTTGGCTGATGAAGTGAAGAAAAGAAAATCTTCCTAATTAGACTATGCCCAAGCCCATTGCTATGAACATGCCTATTCCTAACAGCAGAATGATTATTCCTGCAATAAGATGCAATATCTTCAGTTTCTCCTTTCTCCATTTCTCTGCCTTTTCAGTGGTCGTAAGGCCAAAATATATTGCAAGCGTTATCAAGAGCATTGGCAACACGAAAATGAAATTGTAGAGCAACAGTAAGAATAATGCATAATCTCTTGTAGTGAGTTTTGCCAACATTCCCAATATGACAATGTATGGGCCTGAAGTGCATGGGAGCAGGAAAAGGCTGATTACAAATCCTATTAGGAATGCACCTGGCACTGAAGTGATTCCTTTTAATAATGCTTTCATCTTTGGACGCCATTTTAATGGCACTTCCATAACGAACCATTTGCCATACCAAAGGTAATCCTTGAGATTAAAGAGACCGACAAGTATGGCTAATATGGCTACAATCGTATAAAATGTATGAGTCAAGCCAGAAGCTTGAATTGCTGAATAAAGCCCTAGGCCCATAAGGAAATATGAGATGAATATTGAGATTGTAAATGCGATTCCTGCATACAATGTCCTTCTTCTTATTCCAGCTGAAAGTATGGTTGTTAATAAGATAATCAATACAGCAAAAGCACAAGGGTTTATTGCGTCAACTGCAGCTGCTGAAACTACGGCCGGAATTGTCAGTTTTTTTGCACTGCTAGTTTTTTCAGGATCTTCTGAAGGGGATTTGTCTCCTATCGAGATTACTGTTTCATTTGTTTCTTTATCATCTTCTTCAAGCTTTTGCATAGGCGATGTGCAGCCTTCTTTAATGCACCTTTCAATCTCTGTCTTAAGATTCTCTTTGATTGAATTGCTGAATCCGACGATTACTTTGTCATCGATGAAAACTGTAGGCACGCCATGAATTCCTGTATTGTAAGCTTCAGACATGTCTAAGAACAGTTTTCTGCCATTATTATCAAAATAAGTCTCATATTTATGGGCATTCAATTCAGGGTAATCATCTTGGGTTTCATCAATAAAATCTAATAATATTTCACAATGAGGGCATCCTTGTCCGTAGAATATATACATATCGACAGTTTCCTCTGCTAAAGCTGAACTGCCCAATAGAGAAATCAAAAAAATAAAGATTAAAATAAGATTTTTTGCTTTCATGCTTAACTTTTTAAAATATTTAGCATTTATTAAGTTTTTCTATGCTTCAATCTAGTTTTAATCCTTATTCTCTAAATTCTTCAACCGGTTTTCAAGGTCTTTTTTCATTTCTGTCAATTCATTGATTTGTGTCTTCAATGCTTCTAGATCCCTATCTTCTTCTGTATCCCATCGTTTCCAGCCCGGTTTACCGGTCATATGGAAACGGTTCATGAAACCACGGCCTCTTCCGCCGCGACCTCTTGGCTTTCTTCCTTGAAAACTTTGGTATTCTCCATCTGTTGCCTTACAATCCTTGTAGGTTCCAAATGGTCCTGTTCCGTCTCTTCCTGGCATTTTTTACCTCCTGCCTCTTCGGCGCATTCTTCTTAACGGTTTAACTTCACTGTCTATCCAATCGTAATTCCCACCTTCTATCTTGATTGCAAGCCCGTTGACTAAGGCTCTTGTAACCTTTTCACGCGCCCTAATCAGCATGCGCTGCAATGTGGATTGGTGGACATTCATCGCATCTGCAGCTTCGTTTTGCTGCATCTTTTCCATGTTGACCAAGCGCAAGGCTTCAAGCTCTTCAACACTTATCTGCACTTCTTCAAGCTGTCTTATTGGCACTCCTCTTGGTTTGAAGTAAGTGATTTCTGGCTTGAATCTCACTTTCCTGAATTTTCTTGGCCTAACCATTATGCATAATAATGCATAACTATTATATAAAGCTTTTGATACATTCAGTAAGCTTTTAATATGCAAAAATCTATTAAATAATAGTTATGGAAGCCTTACTAAAACCAGTTTTGAAGGATATCAAGCCAAGTAAAAAAGAAAAGAAAAGAATTCTTAAGATAGCAAAAAGCGTCTTGAAGCAAATTAAGATACCTTCAGCAAAGGCCAAGCTTGGCGGTTCTATGGCTAAAAATACTTGGCTGCATAAAAATCATGACATTGATATCTATGTGCTTTTCGATTATAAGAAGTATAAGGATGATGACATCTCTAAAATATTGAAAAAAGAGCTAAAGAAAAAGTTCAAGCTGATAAAAGAGCTTCACGGAAGCAGGGATTATTTTCAGATAAAAAAAGAGAATTATGAAATTGAGATTGTACCTATAATAAAAATAAAACAAGCTTCAGAAGCATTAAACATTACAGACATTTCACCATTGCATGTAAAATGGGTCAGGAAAAATAAAAAATATGCTGATGAGATGAGGCTGGCCAAGGCATTTTTCAAGGCAAACCAATTGTATGGCGCGGAATCATATATTA